>CAZNDR010000083.1:0-11683 GCA_964571835.1 uncultured Cytophagia bacterium
CTGCTTGCTTCTGTCCATTATTTGAGTTAGATTCAAACGCTGCTAATTAAAAAAGCGATATCTGCTAATTTGAAACAAGAAATAAATGCAGCAAATAAAAACTTTATAATAATAATGCTTAAATTAGGTGAAACTCACTTCGATCATCAACGTAACTGTTGATAGCGATAGCGAGTTTTAAATCGAATATCCACCGTTAGAGCAGGATTTAATTTTAATTGCAGATTAAATAAGGAGAAATTCGTCATGAAAATGCAACAACACGTGACTTTAGCTGCTGCTCTTCGCATTGGCTTTGGGAGTTTGGGAATTATGATTGCCATTATCGTTTTTGTGGTTATTGCCGGAGGTGGACTTCTGTCTGGCGACCGAGACGCCATTGCCATAACTTCGATAGTCGGCACGATAATCGCAGCATTTCTGATTGCTTTTTCAATACCGGATATAATCGCTGGAATTGGGCTATTAAAAAGACGATCCTGGGCGAGAATTTTGACATTGATCTTATCATGTATTGATTTAATCCTTATTCCTTTTGGCACAGCCTTAGGCGTTTATTCGCTGTGGGTGCTATTGAATGATGAGACAACAGCGATATTTTTCAAACAACCACCAGGCAATTAAAATTTCATTTGCCGACCAGCCAAATTATTTGGTTTGTCATGAGGTTAAAACAGCTAAAATTTTTTTCGGCGACGAAGGCTAATTCATCATGACCAATCGTTAATGGCGGTTGCAGGCTGAATTCAGTAGCACTGGCAGGAAGTGTGAGCACAACACGCCCAACAAGCTGAATAATAAATGGTTCGACCTTTTCGATTAGTTCAATGCCGACCATCAGGCCAAGATGCCTTAATTCCTGAATAGGGAGACGCGCGACTGCCCTGTTTTCTCAATTAAACAGTCCCCTTTTTTGTGCCTCCTGAATAAGCTTGTAATTGATCATAAAATCGAGTACTGCCAACGAAGCATCACAGACCAGTAGATGGCAGCCAAAAGTGGATCCAGGCAAACCGCTGGGGAACTCTATTTTATCTCCACAGAGCATGGGCAAACCAACGGCTATTCCTTTGGCAAGGCACACTATATCTGGTTGAACGTCAAAATGGTTACAGGCAAACATTTTCCCGGTCCGACAAAATCTCGTTTGCACCTCATCAACAATCAAGAGCAAGCGGATCACAGCCCAAAACTGGCGCACGCGTTCAATATTTTTTTTGTCAATGAAATAAACCTCTCATTCTCCATGAACAATTTCTAAAACCACAGCGGCCGTCTAGATAGTTATAATAAAATTATCTTGATCTATTGATTTTTAAATTAATCTGGAATGCGATGCCTTAACGAAATGCAGTGCGTCGCTTGAAACCGAATGCACTCTAAAAAATAATTGTTATTGCCAAGAAATTATTTTCATTTTAGATTAGTAGGTTTTAAGTAAAAAAAAACCGTTGATAAAATTAGTCCGCCGCTTTAAAGATCCTAAATAAATTTTAATAGCTCAATCCATCAGCGCAGATCAATATCTTGATAAACAATATGTTTATCGCGTTTTACAGTGATGTCAGCTCTAAAGAATATCATTTCTTTTCTTTAATAAAGCTAATGCCAGTTTAGTGACGTTGCTTTTGCTGCCAAAAGTGTAATGATTCAAACGAAAGGAAAAAGGATTGTCAAAATTACGGCAAAAATACAAAACTAATTTTAGAAGCCAGGATAGATTTTTTGAAATCATTCTTCGCACTTTTCATAGACGAAATCGGCCTTATTGTTTCAATGACACCTGCGCTAATTGATCTCCTAAACTAATTATCACTGCCTAATAAACTGCCATTGCTTTTTGTCCAGTGAATTTAGAAAAGAAAATTGTTGGAATCAAAAATTTGTTTTATTATATTAAGCAGGTGGTGTTAACAAAAAGCACATAATTGGAGAAGAGTCATGTTCAAAATTTCAGCGACGGCGACTTTTGCTGCGGCTCATCGACTGTGGGGTTATGAAGGTGCATGCGAGAATTTGCATGGCCACAATTGGACGGTAAAAGCAACCGTGGGAACGGCTGAATTGAATAAAATTGGCCTGGCATATGATTTTAGATCGCTGAAAGAGAAGCTGAAGGAAATTATTGACTGCTATGATCATCGATTTTTAAATGAGATTCCGCCATTCGATAAAATTAATGCTACATCGGAAAACCTGGCAAAATTTATCTATGAAGCGTTAGCTCAAAAATTGCCCAAGCCAATAAAACCTGTTTCGGTGGAAGTAGGCGAATCGGAAAAATACACGGCTATTTATGAAGAGTAGCATAAAGATAAATGAGATATTTTACAGCATTCAGGGAGAATCGACTTTTGCTGGTTTGCCGTGCGTTTTTATCAGGCTAACGGGCTGTAATCTTCGCTGCAACTATTGTGATACTACTTATGCCTTAGAAGAAGGCGAGAAGATGACACTTGATGAAATTATAGCGAAGGTTAATTCATTCCCCTGCCAGTTAGTGGAAATTACTGGTGGTGAACCTCTGCTTCAGTGGGAGAGTTATGACCTTGCCAATCGTTTGCGGAGCATGAAAAAACAAGTGCTGATAGAGACCAATGGTTCGTTCGATATTTCTGCTCTTCGCGAGCCAATAGTGCGCATTATGGATTTCAAATGTCCGAGCAGTGGCGAGGAAAAAAAAATGAATTGGAATAATATTCAACATTTGAGACCAGGTGATAATGTAAAATTTGTCATTGCGAATCGGCAAGATTTTGATTGGTCAGTGGAAGTGGTAAAAAAATATGATTTGTTGACTCAATGCGAGGTGCTTTTTTCGGCTGTTTTCGCTGAACTTGAGCTAAAAGAATTAGCAAACTGGCTGTTGGAGACAGCTTTGCCGATCAGATTACAATTGCAATTGCATAAATATGTCTGGCGACGCAATAGGCGAGGCGTATGAAATGAAGAAAAAAGCTGTGGTGTTACTGAGTGGAGGAATAGATTCTGCTACCACGCTGGCAATCGCGAAGCAACAAGGCTTCGCCGTGTTTGCTATTAGCTTTAATTATGGTCAGCGGCACAAAATCGAATTGCAGGCAGCAAAAGCTATCGCACGGTCTATGTCGGTTCATAAGCATCTGGTCATAGATGTTGATTTGTTTAAAATTGGGGGTTCAGCGTTGACAGCTGATATTACAGTTCCCAAGGCAAGAGAACAAAAAAAAATAGCCATTTCAATACCAATCACCTATGTGCCAGCCCGCAACACCATTTTTCTTTCGCTGGCACTCGGCTGGGCCGAAGTAATTGGCGCCTTTGATATTTTTATTGGTGCAAATATTTTAGATTATTCTGGCTACCCCGATTGCCGACCAGAATTTCTTGCCGCATTTGAAAAAATGGCAAACCTGGGCACGAAAGCTGGCGTGGAGGGAAATAGATTTCTCATCCAGGCGCCGTTGATAAAAATGTCGAAAGCAGAGATCATTAA
Organism: uncultured Cytophagia bacterium; assembly: GCA_964571835.1. Taxonomy (GTDB): domain Bacteria; phylum Zhuqueibacterota; class Zhuqueibacteria; order Thermofontimicrobiales; family Thermofontimicrobiaceae; genus CAZNDR01. The sequence continues at coordinate 3,476 of CAZNDR010000083.1, forward strand.
AACGGGCATTTCTTTGGGCGTGGATTATTCTTTGACCTCAAGTTGTTACGATCCATCTCAAGAGGGCAGAGCCTGCGGAAGTTGTGATAGCTGTTTGCTGCGGAAAAAAGGCTTTGCCGAAGCCGGTATTCTTGATCCTACCGTTTATCAATAATTTTCACAACGAATGCATTAAAAAAGAGATCACTTTATTAATTCAGAGGCAGGGTTTTGAAAATAGTCAATTAATAACGATGAAAAAAATTATGCCTATAAAAAATGACCACTACAAAAGTTTGACTATTCTTAAATCAGTAAAGACAAAATACCCAGCGTCTCCTGACGAGGCAAAACTAGAAACCTTCGACAATCAATATCCAAACAGGGATTATTGGATTACTTTCGATTGTCCTGAGTTTACCTCTCGCTGTCCCGTCACCAATCAGCCTGATTTTGGCAAAATTACTATTCGCTACATTCCTAACAAAAAGTGTATTGAAAGCAAATCACTCAAATTGTACTTATTTTCATTTCGCAATCACCATACTTTTCATGAAGAAGTCGTCAATCGAATTTTAGATGATGTAGTCAAGGCCTGCTATCCGAAAAAGGCTTTGATTATCGGAGATTTTAATCCGCGCGGTGGAATAAGTATCAAGGTGGAAGCGGAATTTAATGCTGAGTAAATATCGAGTTGAGCTGACCGAAAAGGTGTCTCTATCTATAATAATATATGCTGAAAAATTCTTGCGCTGCATTGGCTTTATTATTATATTGAAGAAAATTGTTGGTTGCTCACCAATCCGAAGGGAAGCGTTTGTTGTCAGAAATACATAGTCCTGCCAATTCAGATTTATTTTCTGACTCTACAGAGCTGAGCCGAGAATTAGGTCTTAGGGAAGCGTTATTTATCGTCATCAATCGCATAATTGGCTCAGGGATTTTTCGCACTCCCATGCCGATTATGATGCTTGTCGCTTCCATCAGCCTGTTTTATGGTGTCTGGATAGTTGGTGGGATAGCTACGTTACTGGGCGCATTTTGTTACGCTGAACTGGTTGCTATGATGCCCCGGTCAGGCGGGCCCTATGCCTATTTGAAAGCCGCCTATCCACCAGTATGGACATTTTTGCGCGGCTGGGCTATGTTTTTTGTTTCGGAGACTGGCGCGATCGCTGCTGTAGCACTGGTGTTTGCCGAATATACTAATGCACTTTTTGCGGTCTTCGTCGGGCATCAATATTCGCGAGGCACGGAAGTAATCCTTGCCTTGATAGTAATTTGGCTGCTGACTTTCTTCAATTGTTTTGGCGTACAGCTAAGTGGCATTATTCAAGATATTTTTGGTTTTTTAAAACTGGTTGCGCTGGGCGGAGTCATTTTTGTGTGCTTTGCTAACATTGGTAAGCTGACCCATTTCACAACCCATTTCTGGCCGGAAGAATTTAATTGGTCTATGATGCTTTCTTTCGGTGCTGCCATGCGTTACGGATTTTTCGCGTACAGTGGTTGGGAGGGAGCTACCTATGTCGCTGAAGAGGTACGCAATCCACGAAAAAATTTGCCGTTGTCTATCATTCTTGGCATCTCAGGTATCATGCTACTATACCTTACTGCCAACACGGCTTACATTTATCAATTACCAATGGCAACAATTCAATCCTCAAAATGGGTTGCCGTCGAAGCGGTGAAAATGGCCATTGGCACCGCAGGAGGTGTGATGATTTCCATTGCCGTTATGCTAAATACCTTCGGCAATGTCAGTGCACAAATTTTATGCAAAGCACGCACCTGGTACGCCATGGCTAGAGATGAGCTGTTCGTAAAATTTTTATCAACGATTCACCCAAAATATAAAACACCGAATGCGGCGCTTTGGATTCAAGCGTTGTGGGCAACAATTCTTTTACTGGGCGCAGGCTTTGCCACCCGCACCTATGAAACCATTATCGATTTTTTTTCTTTCACCTCTTCGATTTTTAATGTTTCGACTTTTGCGGCTATTTGGATCCTGAGAAAAAAATATCCCACCGCGCTGCGTCCTTACAAAGTTTGGGGATATCCCTTTACGCTGATTATTGTACTCATTATTCAGATCTGGTTCATGATAATTACCTTGATTACAGCATTTTTGCCTTCTTTAGCTGGCATCATTTTGACATTAACTGGACTGATTTATTATTATCGTCTTGATTTAAAAAAATGGTTCGGCCCCAAATTAAATGACTTGAAATGAGAAAAAGAACAATAACATTTTTTTATTCGACTGCATTGTACTATACTCTTTTTTTAGGTGCTGTTTTCTTGTGGTGTTTATTGATTATTGCTGCCCCTATGCTTGCTCATTGGGAAGTTAAGGTGACTTCAGGTGTGATATATTTCTTTTTCTCAAAAATTTGCCATCAAATTCCCGAACGTTCGTTTTTTATCTATGGCAAACAATTCGCCGTCTGTTCTCGATGCTCTGGGCTTTATTTTGGATTTCTTTTGGGAACAATTATTTATCCCTTGATTTATCAAATTAACTCTCACCGGATTCCCGCGACAAAATATTTTTATTTTGCATTGGTTCCTATCACTATCGACATTTTTGTTCGCTTTTTTCAGATTGCAGAAAATACATTCTTGTCAAGATTTTCAACTGGGCTCATTTTAGGCGTAACAACGGTTTTCTTCATTTTGCCCGGATTTTTATCGCGAAAAAAACAACCTAAAGCTAAACATTAGAGGAGCTTAATTATGCCCGAAAAACCAGATAAACTAAGGCCTGCTCTGTTTGGCGGCTTGACAATTGCTATCGTTTCTACCATACCAGTTTTAAATTTTATTAATTGCTTTTGTTGCGCTGGTGTCATTTTAGGCGGTTTATTATCCGTCTATTTTTACAATAAAAGTCAAATCGGTTTAGGCGATGCTTCTTCACTCAACGATGGCGATGGTATTATATTGGGACTGATGTCGGGCGCTTTCGGCGCCATTATTGGCACTATATTCAGTTCAATAATCGGTACCAACTTGCAGCAGCAGTTAGAAAAGATAATGGAATATTCATCAGAATTGCCACCTGAAGTAAATGACGCTCTGGATATGCTCAGTCAGCATCAAGAGGGAATTGCTCTCATTGTTCTAGGCCTTTTTATATCGCTGATCATCGACTGTCTTTTCGGCATATTAGGAGGAATATTGGGCGTCTCATTATTGGCAAAAAAGAAAATAGGCTAATGGAAAAATACGGCTTGACAATAAAAGACTGGCCAGAACAAGATCGCCCAAGAGAGCGGTTGATCAAATATGGCGCAGACAAATTGCAGGATGCTGAGCTATTGGCAATTCTTCTGCGTGTCGGTGGAGTGGAAGATTCTGCCATTGATCTTGCTCGACAACTGCTCAACAAATTTGGCGGTTTTCGAGGGTTGGATGCAAAGTCGATCAGTGAACTGTGCGAACTTAATGGTATCGGACCAGCCAAAGCGGCCCAGATAAAAGCCGCCATCGAAATTGGCAAACGTATGATGGCAGAGCAAATCAAAACCAAGGAGAAAATCGAATCCAGCCAAGATGTTTACCGCTTAGTTGGGCCATATATGCGCGACTTAGGTCGTGAAGAATTCAAAATAATTCTTTTAACGTCGCGCAACCATCTGATTTTTGAGCGCACGCTTTTTGATGGCAGCTTGTGCGAAAGTCTGGTTAATACTCGTGAAATAATCAAGGAAGCACTTAATCAGTCTGCTGCTTCAATAATTTTTATTCATAACCATCCTAGCGGCGATCCTTTTCCCAGCGCTGAAGACAAAAAAATGACAGAGAAGTTGGTTAATGCCTGCAATCTCGTCGGCATTAAGCCATTTGATCATATCATAATTGGCAATAATTGCTATTACAGTTTTGCCGAGCACGGATTGATATGACAACTTTTTTGATCATTCTTGTTTAATTCTCATCTAAATTTGTCTTTGCTTATTCAGCAGAAGTGGCTGCTTGTATTCGGTGCGTTGGGAAAAAAATCTGAAAATGGAAATTTTTTTCTTGACTTTTATTATGTGTTAGTTTATATTAGCACTCTTAAATTTGAACTTAGTCATCTCCTTGTCAAAGGTCTCAATTGATACTTATGATGATAAAATTTGTGGTGCACCTGAAAGACTATAAAATGTTGCTGTGATATGCCGTTTAATAGTCTTTTTTTTTCTTTGGATTAATTCAAAATAATCAATGAAAATAGACCAGCTAATGAGAAAAGAATCGAAGCTCAATCGCCGCCAATTTCTGAAAAAAACTCTTACCATTAGCGCTGCCTCCAGCTTTAGCTTTGCTTATCTTAAGCCCATTTTTAGTCAGACGCCATCAGCAAATTCTGCTAAAATTATCAGCGAATTCATATTGCCGTATGGCATCGCCTTGGGATCTAATAAACGAGTTTACGTTTCTGATGCAGCCGGCTATTGCATAAAAATCTTTGATAGTCAGGGAAAGCTTTTAAAAACGATTGGCAAACCGGGCAGCAAAAAGGGTGAATTTAATTTTCCTCAAGGATTAGGTATTGATGAAAATGACCACCTATTTGTTATGGATTCTAATAACGGAAGAGTATCCATTTTTGATGCCGAGGGAAATTATCTAAGCTCATTTGGCAAGATTGGTGGCTATCCTGAAGCTTTCTACACGCCCAAAGGAATTTTTGTCAAAGACAAAATCTACATCTGCAATACACGCAACCATTTTTTAGCAGTTTATGATAAAAATTCTTTTGACTTATTGGCAAAGTACGGCGATTTAGGTGACGACCCCAGGGATTTGCCAGTTGGCAGTTTAGATTATCATTTCCGCTTGCCAACCAGCGTTGTTAGCTCAACAAATGGAAAAATCTATGTCGTTGATAGCAAGCATGGTCAGGTGAAAGTGTTGGATGCAGAAGGAAAATTTCTATTCAAATTCGGTGAACTGGGTAGTAATGAAGGTCAGTTCAGTTCACCGGAAGGAATTGCTATTGATGCCGAACAAAATATTTATGTGTGTGATACGCTAAATAGCCGGATTCAAAAATTCAATGCTGATGGAAAATTTATCGCTGCCATGAAAAAAGGTCTACAAAAGCCAACTTCACTACAAATTGATGCCGATAACCTATTCTATATTGTCGATGCAGAATTAAAACAAGTTATTCTTACCCGATGGACGACATAACAAATGTATGATTTTATCGTTTTTTATACCTTTCTTGGATTGATCTTATTTTTTATAGCTGTCGAAATTTACCGGATAAAACATTACCTCAAGGGCAATATTGTTTGCATTTATCCACCGCAATTGGGTTTAGAAAATTTATTATCGACCCAAATGAAAATCAAACTAACCGATGGAAGAGAAGTCGACGCTGAAGTTTTTCAGTGCACTATCTGCTTAGGCCGATTTCAAGTCGGCGATGAAGTGTATCTGACACGAGCTAAAAACAAGTATCAGATTAATTTACCCTTTCGCTTCAATAAAATTACAAAATTTCAGTCTGGATGCTGTTTAAAATAAAGCAATGAGGCCCTGTGGAATATTTAGGCTATATCACCTTAACTATTTTTATTGTTACGATGATCCTGACTTTGCTCAGGAAAATAAATCTACCGGTGCAGACGGTTCTGGTTTTAGTCAGCATAATAAGTCTGATTATTGGTGCTATTTTTCGGTTTATTACTGAAGGATTTACTAGCGCAGTGTTGCTACCTAATGAGATGATCGGAGGGATCATCTTGCATCCAATTACTGCGTTATTGGGCGGCTTATTTTTGGCTGGGGCACTGGACGCCACCCAAGGATTTGATGCTCTAAAGGTCTTCATTGACAAATTAAAAAAATCGCCCATCGGATTAGCTGGAACGGTAGTTATTCTTATCAATTTGCCTGTCATCGCTTCATTGCCATGCGGAAGAATTATTGCGGCTGCGCTGTTGCCTTTGCTTTTTTCCTTTGGCTATGAAGGCGGCATGGGCATTTTGACTAAGACTCAGTTGGTTGTCCTTATTGGTGCGTTTACCAGAAACGCCATGGGCTCCTGCGGTCCATCGCCCATTGGTGGTGTCGGGCAAATTGGTGAGGGATTTTTAGGTGCCTTTTTCCCTACCGCCAGTGATGGTATTCTGCGTTCACCCCAGGCATTTGCCCTAATGATCGGAACTGCGGTTACAGCGCTTTTTTTGAAGATCATTTCCCAAAGACTATATCCAAATGATGTTAGCTTGCGTGATAAGCCAGCTATTCAACAGATGGAAGAGAAGGCTTTGGTTGCAGAAGTCAAAGCGCCGTTGCGAGGTTATCTGTCGTTATTTATTTTTATTGCTTCATTATTGGTGGCAATTTTTCAGCCGTTCGGAAAGATGATGCCTGTGCAGACCGTGCTGGTCGCTGGCGGAATTTTGATCATTCTTCTGTGCCGGGCAAAAATTCAGGATTTAATGAATGGCATCATTTTGTTGCCAGTAACAGCCATGGCCTCAGGATTTATGGCGGCTGGTGTGTTAGCTGCAACCGGTGGATTCGATGCGTTAGGCATTATTCTTAAAAGCCTTTCGGCGGTTCAAATTCTCGGTGTTGCTGGCATGCTGGCGATTTTTGTACAAATGCAAACTATTTTGCCGTTATCATGTTCACGAATTTTAACGGCAGCGCTGGTCCCTGTTTTGTACTTATTTGGACCAGCAAAATTTAATTTATTGACTTGGCCACAACTGGCGATTGTGATGGCTGCCTACCTTATCAATGCGACCACCTCGTGCGGGCCATCGCCACTCGGAGGGGGAGGCACGATGGGAGAAGGACAAATGCGTGCTGAATCGGGTTTTATCAAAGGTGCTTATACCTATTCTTCAATGGCCATTATGGCACCATTAGCTGCCATTTATATGAAGTTCATGAACTTTGCCGTTTTTTCACCCAATAATCCAGAATTCTCACAGAATATCGTCACGATCGTAATTTATACTTTTGTCGTTATCGGATTATCAATTGGCATGATGGCGATGGTGAGCAGAATGATTGCCCAAAACAGCAAGAAAAACTGGCAAAGACAATTGTTTTATTTTTTGGTGAGTGGTGGTATCGCCGGCTCGGTCTTGGCACTGGCTGTCTATGAATTTAAATGGCTGGAAATTATTCAAGGTTTTATTGGTGGTGTTTTTGCGGCTTTTCTCATCGGTATCATGGTTCCGAAAACGCTGTCCCTGGTACGCCAAACCGCTTAATCAAAGGAAAGTATCGTGTTGACAATATTATCATTTTTATTTGCAGGCGCTTTATCAGGAGTAATTATTGCCTATTCCATGGATATGAAAAAGCCCAAAGAACTCATTCAGGGCGCTGTTGGTGGCTTGATTGCTGGCTTATTGATGGCAATGATGCTGCCGCATTAAAATATTAATTAGCAATTTTGATAAACGAGAATTGAGTTAATTTATCATCAAATCAAAGATGAAAGAAAAAGAAGATAGCGAGAAAACACCCATGGGTGCTCGCAGTGAAGAAGATCAACCAATGGTGATGCCAGGCATACGGCGATTTCAATTCTTTGCCAATGTCGATGATCGGGCATTAACTAAAAATCTCAATCGGACAGCGATGTTTGGCATCGCTTCGGTGTTAGCTGTTGACGTGGGAAAGGCGATTGTCAATAAAAATCCACAGACAATTTATTGCTATGAATGCCGTGCCTGTTACGGCACACAAGATAAATGTCCAGTGGGCATTGCTTTTCAAGCGGAATTAGTCGTAGCTGCTCGAGTGGCTGACTATGATCGGTTTTTACGAAATGGTGGTCTGCGATGCATCCGCTGTGGCTCGTGTCAAAGCTTTTGCGTTCAATATCTGAATCTGCCGCAAATTTTTGGCACCATGCAAATTCAGACCATGAACGCTTTGCGCGCCGGAAAAATTCCCCGACGCATGGTTCGACAAGCCTTTGAAAATGGCCTTATCAATAAAGACTTTATTGATGAGGTGGCAGCATTTTTAGCATAATAAAAAGATTACCCGGCGTAAAGCCTGGAATCAAAAAGTAAGATTCAATTCAATAAAATAACAGATGGTTGTTAGTGATGTCGACAACGACATACAACAACACTTAGCCACATCAAATATGGTGTAGCAATTTTCAAACAGAAACAAAAGGTAAATTCTTATATGCTATCAATATGAATGACCAGTCAAAAAACTGTCTGGACTAAAGCCCAATTGGTTACGGCT
>CAZNDR010000084.1:0-8225 GCA_964571835.1 uncultured Cytophagia bacterium
GGTTTATTAATGATTGAAGATCAGAAAGCTGAATTAGCGAATTACCAACGTCGCATTGAAGCTTTACGAGGTTATCTTTGAAATTGAAAAAAAGATCGGCGAAATAGAAAAATACGAACAGCAAGCTTTAGCGGCTGATTTTTGGAACAATCGTGAGGCGGCTCAAGAAGTCATGCAAAAAATTAATTCACGAAAAACCAAGGTCGAGAAGTGGCAACGCTTAAATAAAAAGGCAAGCTATATTGAAGAGATTTTAGTATTATCTGAGGAAGAGGATGATTTACAATTTCTGGAGGATGTACAAAACGAATTAGCTAATTTAGAAAAAGAACTGAACGATTTGGAATTTGAAAGAATGCTGGATGATCCTGATGATCATTTGAATGCAATATTGACAATTCATCCTGGCGCCGGGGGCACTGAAAGCCAGGATTGGGCGCAAATGCTGATGAGAATGTACCTGCGCTGGATTGAACGAAAGGATTTCAAATCACAAATATTGGATTATCAAGCTGGCGAAGAAGCTGGCATAAAAAATGTTACCATTGAAGTCACAGGCAGTTATGCGTTTGGCTATTTGCGGGCGGAAATTGGTGTTCATCGTTTGGTGAGAATTTCTCCATTTGATGCGAACAAGCGACGGCACACGTCATTCGCGTCAGTGTTTGTCTATCCAGAAGTGGACAATGAGATTGAAATAACGGTCAATGCTAATGATTTGCGGGTGGATACATATCGCTCCAGTGGTGCTGGCGGCCAACATGTGAACAAAACTGATTCGGCGGTCAGAATTACTCATCTGCCGACAGGAATTGTGGTTCAGTGCCAGAGTGAACGCTCTCAAAGGATGAACCGCGATAATGCCATGAAAATTTTAATATCCAGATTGTACCAGAAAAAGAAGGAGGAAGAACGACAAAAACTTCAGGAATTGGAAGACACCAAAAAAGAAATTGCCTGGGGTAGTCAGATTAGATCGTATGTTTTTCATCCGTACAATTTAGTTAAAGATCACAGGACTAAAGTGGAAACGAGTAACACGCAGGACGTAATGGACGGAAATATTGATCAATTTATTCATGCTTTTCTGATGAAAAAAATATAATAGCGGAGTCAAGTTGCGCCCAACCTATGCAGAGATTAATTTATCAGCAATAGCAAGAAATATTCGGCAAATCAAAAATCGTGTGGCACCAGCGCAGGTAATGGCCGTAGTAAAAGCAGATGGTTACGGGCATGGCGCAATCGAGGCAGCAAAAGTCGCTTTAGAAAACGGCGCCTCTTATCTTGGTGTTGCCTTGGTAGAGGAGGGTATTGAGCTAAGAGAAAACGGAATTAAGTCGCCGATCTTAGTTTTTGGCGGTGTGTTCGAAGATCAGGTGAAAAGTTTTTTTGATTATAATTTAGAGATGACAGTCTATCAAAAAGATATCATTGAGAAGCTTTCGAAATGGTGTCTTCATTATCAGAAGCCAATGGGTGTTCACGTAAAAGTTGATACAGGGATGGGCAGAGTGGGTGTTTCCCTTCAGGAAGCACTAGCTTTTATTGAATCGCTTCATAAAACGAGAGAGGTCATATTGCAAGGCATTTACACCCATTTTGCAACTGCTGATGAAAAAGACAAACAATACGCTTATCTCCAATTGGAGCGGTTTAAATCCATTATCTCACAGCTCGAAAATAAGGGCATTCACATACCCATAAAGCATACTGCCAATAGCGGAGCAATTTTAGATTTGCCAGAAAGCTATTTTGATATGGTGCGCCCGGGAGTTATGATGTACGGTTATTATCCATCGGCCGAAACGACACAAAGCATTGTTATTGAACCGGCAATGACCTTAAAAACTAAAGTTCTTTTCATTAAAGAAATTCCGGCTCAGACCAGTGTGAGCTATGGCAGAAAATTTATCAGTGATTGCACAACGCGCATTGCAACCTTGCCGGTAGGCTATGCTGATGGCTATAACCGACTGCTGACGAATAAGGGCATGGCAACGATTCGCGGCAAAAAATTCCCAATTGTTGGCCGAGTATGCATGGATTTAATTCATGTCGAATTGGGTGATGATGATGAGATCCAAATCGGCGATGAAGCAATTTTATTTGGTCAAGCTAAAAACAACGCCTTTACCGTCGAAGAAATTTGTCAACTAATTGACACCATACCATATGAAGTAACCTGTTGGATTTCGAAGCGAGTGCCTCGAATTTACATCAAAAATTAATTTTGAATGGAGAAGGTAGTGGAAGAACTAACTGAGATTCAGAAAATACGTTATGAAAAATTGGAGCAAATAAAAAAGCTGGGGATAAATCCTTATCCCTATTTCTATAATCGGAGCCATTTTGCTGCCGAAGTCATTAAAAATTTTCAAGCAGAACAGAAGGAGCAAGTGAAACTGGCAGGAAGAATCATGTCGGTGCGTAAACATGGCAAAGCTGCTTTTGGTCATATTATGGATAGCAGCGGCAGAATCCAAATTTATATTCGCTTAGATTACGTTGGAGAAAAGCAATATGAGCTTTTTCAACTAATTGATATTGGTGATATCGTCGGCGTTGAGGGAGAAGTTTTTAAAACAAGAACTGAAGAGATCACCGTGCTGGTAAAGGATTTTGTATTGCTTTCAAAGACGCTGCGCGCCCTTCCCATAGTTAAGGAAAAAATTGATGATGGCGAAAAGACTTTGTACGATGAATTTGCAGATAAAGAATTGCGCTATCGGCAGCGTTATGTCGATTTGCTTGTCAATCCTGACGTAAAACAGGTGTTCGTTAAGCGCACCAAAATCTTCCGCGCCATAAGAAAATTCTTAGAAGACAAAAACTATCTGGAGGTAGAGACACCGATTTTACAGCCGCTGTATGGCGGCGCGGCTGCGCGGCCATTTATTACTCATCACCATGCACTGGATATTGACCTTTATTTGCGCATTGCTGATGAGCTTTATTTAAAAAGATTGATCGTTGGCGGATTTGATGGCGTTTTTGAGTTTGGCAAAGATTTTAGAAATGAAGGAATTGATCGATTTCACAATCCGGAATTCACCATGTTGGAGCTTTACATTGCTTATCAAGATTATCACTTCATGATGGAACTGGTCGAGCAGATGATTTTTTCTGCGGTGCAACAAGTAACCGCCGGTTCAGAAGTCATTTATCAAGGAAATAAAATAGATTTTACTCCACCATGGTGTCGCCGCACTATGGCCGATTTATTAAAGCAATATACTGGCGAACAGATCATCGGCAAAAATAAAAATGAGTTGTTGTCGATTGCTAAGCGTTTCGAGGTGCCTGTTGAAAAAAGCGCCGATGTCGGCAAAATAATCGATGAAATTTTTAGTGAGCTCGTCGAGCCAAAGCTGATTCAACCAACTTTTGTGATTGATTATCCGGTGGACCTGTCGCCGTTAGCCAAAAAACATCGATCAGTGCCAAGTGTAGTGGAACGGTTTGAAGGCTATATTGCTGGCAAGGAATTTTGCAACGCCTTCTCTGAGTTGAATGATCCCATTGACCAACGAGAGCGTTTTGAGCAACAGGTGAAATTTGCCCAGGCTGGTGATGAAGAAGCGCATGTCATGGATGAAGATTACCTTCGTGCTCTCGAACACGGCATGCCACCAACAGCGGGCTTGGGCGTGGGCATGGATCGATTGACGATGATATTGACAGATTCGCCGTCAATCCGCGATGTGATTTTTTTCCCCCACATGCGACCAGAAAAAGTCTGCAGAACCAATGCTGCTGGCTTCGACGCCAATAATAGTGAAGTTGTGGTTGAACAATTGTAAGGTAATCAGCTTTTGGTTCGTGGCTAATAAAACGAGAAAACTATGACCTACGAATTCTTTGTTGCAAAACGTTATTTTCAATCCAAGCGGCGCACTGGTTTTATTTCGCTCATTAATTATTTTTCTATTGCCGGCGTGATGATAGGCGTAGCGGCGCTGATCATCGTTCTTTCCGTCATGAATGGCTTTGAGACGGAGGTTCGGTCGCGGATCATTGGTTTTGATTCTCATATTCGTTTCCGAAGTTTTCATGATCAGGGTATTGAAAATTATAAGCAGGTAATTGACTCGTTAAAAAAATATGATCACGTGGCAGCCATTTCGCCCTACATTTATGATAAAGGTCTGATTAGCAGTCGGGAAAATAGGGATGCCATCATTGTCAAAGGCGTGGATCAAAAAACAGTGGTTGATGTTTCAGATCTGGGAAAAAATATTGTCTGGGGCGAATTAAATTTAGATACCGTGGCTGTGCCCGGAGAAAAACCGTTGCCGGGAATCGTACTTGGTAAAAGTTTAGCTTTGCGCATCGATGTCAACCTGGGCGAGAAAGTTTTCATTGGCAGTTTCGCCAATGTGAAAAATTTGTTTATGCCACGCCCGCCTAAAATGAAAGCGTTTATTGTGAACGGCTTGTTTGAAACTGGCTTGTTTGAGTTTGACAGCAATTTTGGTTACATTTCCATTGAGTGTGCCCAGGACCTGTTAGATATGCCGGCAAATCGTGCCTCCGGCTTGGAGATCATGCTTGATAAAATGAATTTGGAATTAGTGAACAGTGTGGCTGAAAAAATGGCTGACGCTTATGGCTATCCTTTTACCACCGAGACTTGGTATCAAAGAAACAGCAACCTGTTTTCCTGGATGCAAATAGAAAAATGGGCGGCATTTATCATTTTGAGTTTGATTATAATGGTTGCTGCCTTTAATATCATCAGCACGATGATTATGGTAGTAATGGAAAAGAAAAAGGAAATTGGCATCCTGAAATCTTTGGGCGCCGAGAATCAATCGATCATGAAGATATTTGTTTTGCAGGGTTTGATCTCGGGAATTATCGGAACTCTGTTAGGTTGCACGATCGGCTATCTGCTATGTTGGTCGCAGCAAAAATACGCTTGGTTTTCCTTGCCGCCAGATGTCTATTTTATCAGCTCTTTGCCTATTGAAATGAAAATTTTCGATTTTCTATTGATAGCTTTGGCAGCAATTTTGTTGTGTTTTGGAGCGACACTCTATCCCTCCACCCGGGCTGCCAAATTAGATCCAGTACAGGCAATTAGATACGAGTGAAAACCATGCCAACCAAAAAAAGAATTTTGCTTTCTCATAATCTTTATAAGAATTATTACCTAGACAAAACCACCATTGAAGTGCTGAAGGGCATCGATCTGGAAATTTATGAAGGCGAGATTGTTGCCATTACTGGTCCATCCGGGGTCGGCAAAAGCACCTTGTTGCATATTATTGGTGTGCTTGACCGGCCTACCAAGGGCAGATTGTTCATTGATGATAATGATGTGTTTCAATACGAAGATCGAAGATTAGCCAATTACCGCAGCAAAACGGTTGGCTTCATCTTTCAGTTTCATCACTTATTGCCTGAATTTTCGGCGCTGGAAAATGTCATGCTGCCCGGGCTGATTGCTCGAGAAAACAAAAATAAGGTTTTGTTGCGCGCTGAGAAATTGCTGAATGATGTCGGCTTGGCGAAGCGGTTCCATCACCGACCCAACCAATTATCCGGAGGTGAACAGCAGCGTGTTGCCGTAGCCCGGGCGTTGATTAATTCGCCTCGTCTGATACTGGCTGATGAGCCGTCAGGCAATTTGGATCGACAATCAGCAAAAGCACTGCATGAGTTATTCTGGCAATTTAACAGAGAAAAAAATCAGACAATGGTCATTGTCACGCATAATGTCGAGCTTGCCCAGCAAGCTGATCGCGTCATTGAATTATACGATGGCAAAGTGCGGCACAATACTGTGAATTATGAGCGTAAGGATTTTTTTGACACAAAATGAATCGAGAATTATCTGAAGAATTAAGATAAGAAAAAAATATGGTTGAATTTTTAAATAATTTTTTGTATGTTCATATAGCCAAGTTGAGATTTTTTGACCAGAATAGCATCAAGAATTTTTGCCTAGATTTTTGTGGGAGTATGAAGTGATGAAAAAAAATTTTTCTAATCGTGTTCAGATCGTGATTCAATATTCGCGCGAGGAAGCTCTGAGATTGGGACATGATTATATTGGGACAGAACACTTGCTATTAGGATTATTACGCGAGGGCGAAGGCATCGCTATCGAAATTTTGAATAATTTGGGCTGCGACTTAGATGAGCTAAAAAAATCTTTAGAAGAAGCCATCAGAACGACCGGGGATACGATGACCGTCGGAGATATCCCGTTGACCAAACGCGCTGAAAAAATTTTGAAAATGGCTTACATGGAAGCGGAGAGGTACAAATCAGAAGTTGCCGGAACTGAGCATTTATTATTAGCCTTGGTCCGCGAGCGAGAGAGCGTGGCGGCACAGGTACTGTCATCCTTTGAAGTGACTTATGAATTGATTCGTGAAGAACTGGAAAATATTTTGCAAGGAACACCCACGGTCAGAGAAGGTGGAAAGAAAAGAACCAAAACGCCGGCGCTGGATCATTTTGGTAGAGATTTAACCGAATTAGCGCGTAAGCATGAATTAGATCCTATTATTGGGCGCAACGATGAGATACGCCGCGTGGCACAAATTTTGAGCCGGCGCAAGAAAAATAATCCAGTGCTGATCGGCGAGCCTGGCGTTGGCAAAACCGCCATTGCTGAAGGCTTAGCGCTGAGAATTTTTTCCAGACAGGTTCCCCGTGTATTACATAATAAGCGATTGGTCACGCTTGATTTGGGCGCGATTGTCGCCGGCACTAAATATCGCGGACAGTTCGAAGAACGCATGAAAGCGATCATGAATGAACTGATGCGGGTGAAAGATGTCATTTTATTCATCGACGAGTTGCATACTATTGTCGGCGCTGGTGGCGCTTCAGGTTCGCTGGACGCTTCTAATATGTTCAAGCCGGCTTTATCACGCGGCGAGATTCAATGCATTGGCGCCACTACCCTTGATGAATTCCGACAATACATTGAAAAAGACGGAGCGCTGGAAAGAAGGTTTCAGAAAGTAATGGTCGATCCACCTTCAGCCGAACAAACGATTGAAATTTTGAATGGCTTAAAAGATCGTTATGAAGAACATCACAAAGTCAAGTACAGCGATCAAGCCATCAAAGCAGCGGTGAAATTAGCTGAGCGATATATTACTGATAAATATTTGCCCGATAAGGCGATTGATGTGCTTGATGAAACTGGTGCCATGGTGCATCTGGCCAATATAGTTGTACCTGAAGAAATAGTGGAGCTGGAAGAAAAAGTAAGAAAAGTGCGCGAGCAAAAAGAGACCGTAATTAAGGCTCAGGAATTTGAAAAGGCTGCCATCTTTCGAGATAAAGAACGAAAGATACAAGCGCAATTAGACACTGAAAAAAAACGCTGGCAAGAAAATGAAAGCGACCACATCGCTGTCGTAAATGAAAATGATATAGCTGAAGTCGTTTCAATGATGACGGGAATTCCGGTGAACAAGGTAGCTCAATCAGAATCAGCTAAGTTGCTGACAATGGAAAACGAACTAAAAAAACGAATCATCGGACAGGATAATGTCATCTCTATTTTAAGCCGGGCTATCCAGCGCACACGGGCTGGTCTGAAAGATCCGAACCGACCAATTGGCTCATTCATCTTTTTAGGACCAAGCGGTGTTGGCAAAACTCAACTTGCCAAAGAGCTAGCTGCTTATTTGTTCGAAGATGAGAATGCTTTGATCCGTATTGATATGTCAGAATACATGGAAAAATTTGCCGTTTCTCGCTTGATCGGCGCACCTCCCGGCTATGTCGGCTACGAAGAGGGCGGGCAATTGACGGAAAAAGTCAGACGGCATCCCTATTCTGTAGTCTTGTTTGATGAGATCGAAAAAGCCCACCCTGATGTTTTTAATATTTTACTACAAATTCTTGATGAAGGCAGAGTAACCGACGGTTTGGGCAGAAGAGTTGATTTTAAAAACACCATTCTCATTATCACCTCCAATTTGGGAGCCAGAATGATTAAGCAAGGCGTTGGCATTGGCTTTTCTAAAAATGATGATGAGAGCAATTACGAAGCCATGAAAGCGCGCATTTTGGATGAAGTGAAACGGCTATTTAATCCTGAATTCATTAATCGTGTCGATGAATTAATTGTCTTTCATCATTTGAACAAAACCGACGTAATCCAAATTGTCGATCTTGTTATCAAAGAGATGTTGGAAAAAGTCGCTGACCGGAATATTGAAATTGTGCTTTCGAAAACCGCCAAGGAGTACATC
>CAZNDR010000084.1:8235-11673 GCA_964571835.1 uncultured Cytophagia bacterium
ACGGACGATTCAAAAATATATTGAAGACCCAATCGCTGAAGAGATGCTGAAAGGCAATTTTTCGGACGGGAGCTCGATTTTGGTCAAGAAAAAAGCTAAGGGTTTGGTATTTAGTGATGCAAAGAAAAAGACTTCAGAAGCAGTAGAAAGTGAATAATTTATTTTATTTCTGAGACAAAATTTTTAGCAATAAATCAATCCTGATGATTAAAGTGTATCAGGATTTTTTTGGAAACCATGTCGAAGGAAAATCTCATTTCACAATTTGTGAAATATCCTTAAACACCTGCGTCTTTGCTTCAACCAGCAATTCAAACAGGACAGATTCTGTAGTGGTAATAATGATGCCGGCTTGCCGCATCCGTTCGATAGCAGTCTTATGATCCATTTTTTTTCGAGAAGATACTGCATCACGAACTAAATGCACCTGATAATCATTAGCCAGCAAATCCAGCGCTGTCTGCAACACACAAACATGCGTTTCAATGCCACATAAAATAATTTGTCGAATGTTTTTTCCCTGCAGTCGTGTCATGAGTTGGGCTGAACCGCAGCAACTAAAGGTCAACTTCTCTACTATATCGGGCTGATCAAGTTCTACCAAAAGCTTTGCTTCGGTAGGTCCTAATCCCTTTCTATATTGTTCGGTAATGAAAATGGGTAATTTGAGCACTCGAAAACCTTTGATCAATTTGACGACATTATCGATGACAATTGCTCCATATTTCATTACTGCATTAATTTGTTCCTGAATATCTATGATAAGCAATCCGGTTGATTCTTTTTGTAAAATAGTTTGATGGCGTTTCATTGTCCTTTCCTTCAAAATATTAACGATAAAGCAGTACGTATTCTAAAATATCCATGCCGTGTTCCAACAAATCTATATTAGCCTGCTGCCCCATGTGACCGATGCGAAATACTTTGCCGGCTAATTTACCCAATGATCCGCCGACGGCCATGCTGCGCGCTCGCAATTTAGCATTTAGAAAATTCCATTTTAGGTCATTCGGCACTTTTACTGCGGTCACCGTTGGCGAGGCAATATTTTCGTTGGCAGGAAATAAACTCAATCCCATTTCCGCAATTCTTTTGCGGCAGTACTGGGCAGCTTTTTGATGGCGTTTGTACACATTTTTAATACCTTCACTCAGCAGAAGCTGGCATGACTTATTGAGCGCAGCAGTGGCATGCCACGACGGCGTGTAAGGAAACCACTTGTGGTCTACTGCCTCTCCCCAGGGAGCCAAGGCATCGTAACCTCGGTATTCTATATAATCGATGATTTTCCAGGCACGATCACTAAGGGAAACCATGCCCATTTCCGGCGGAGCAGAAAGACATTTGTGGCTGCCGATCAAACAGAGATCGATGTTCCAATCGTCAATTTTTAGCTCCATGCCGCCAGCGCTGGAAACGGCATCCACAAAATAAAGTGGAACCGAGTGCTCTTTGATCAATTCTCCAACCTGCGCCACTGGATTGATCGTGCCTGATGGCGTTTCGCAATGGACAATGGTCACCATTTTTGGATGAATTCTTTTTATCGCTTCTTCTATCCGGTCGACATCAGCGCTCTGATTGTACTCAAAATCCACAACTTCAACTTCGCAGCCAATCGAACGCGCCATATAGGCTATGCCGTGCCCAAACACACCCGTAGCTACAGCAAGCAGTTTATCTCCCGGCATCAAGCAGGATTTCAGCGCACCCCAGAGCACAACCATGGCCTCACCGGTCATCAGGGCAAACTTGTTCTTGGTGTTGATTATTTTTCTCAACTTGTTTTGCGTATCTTGATATAATTCAATAAAATCTGATTCCAGATCAGCAGAACCAAAATCTGTTTGATAGGCTCCCAGCACTTCTGGCGCAATACGTGTAGGTCCTGGCACGAGAGGGATTAAGTAAGTTTTCATAGTACTCCTAACATCTAAAATGAAAATTGTTTATTGGCATTAACAAATTATTTATCTGGAATGCCTTGCCTATACGCGACGCTCTCCAATGCATAAAGGTATGGCACTCCTGATTAATTAAAAAATCATTTTGTTAGGCCAATTTTATTAAATTTATGTTTGAAATTTGGGTTTCTAATTTAGCCCTAAATTTTTTATTTCAAAATATCTGTTAGTGAGTAGGCTTTATTCTTTGGTGAAAATTAGATAAAAAGCATTGACGTTGTTAAGGCATGCATCGTCTGAATAAAAGCCAATATGCCCGCAGGAAGTACTTCTGCTTACAGCCTAGAATGACTAGCACTTGCTCTGCTCTCCTGGTCATACAATTTTCTGCCCAGAAAGTCAGTTGCCAATTTTCGGTTTCTCATCAACAGTTAGCACCTCCCAGAGAATCAACCATTATCAGTCATCTTATATTGCGTGCTTGCTGCCTGAGTAGTCTGAGTTCTGAATTTAACTGCTACATCAAAAAACACAGGGGCATTTGTTTAAGTTTGAGCTAAAGGTTTATCAAAAGATTGGCTAATTTTGCCAGCCGTCGCTGCGGTCAATTTTTGTTCAAAGCTTTTAAGTAAACTATTACGAAGCGAAACTGACAATTCGGTTTTTTGTCCATAGGTTACAAAGAGAATTTTTGCCTCAAAGGCTTCAATTACCCGCATGACGGCGCCGGTTAAATTATAATCAAATTCAAGTTTAACGGTAGTGCTCAGATATTTTTTAATGATCGTGCATCTATTAATTACTTGCTTAGCGCAATCGGAATAGGCGCGGGCGAGCCCCCCGGTACCTAATTTTGTTCCACCAAAATATCTGACAACAACCACTATGACATCGGTCAGATTTTTTCCCAGCAAGATTTTTAATATTGGCTGTCCGGCAGTTCCGGAAGGTTCACCAGCATCGCTAAACCGCGTTATTTGTGATCTGTTCCAGCCAATGAGGTAGGCATAACAATTATGACTGGAATCAAAATATTGCCGGGAAAGCTGAGCGATGAAATTTTTCGCTTCCATCTCAGACGTTACTGGCTGGGCAATCCCGATAAATCGGGAGCCCTTGATTTTGATTTCAGCCTGCTGTTGACTTTCGATAGTGTAAATTTCATCTTCCGTCATTTTCAATTCTCTTACTAGAAAAACAAAAGGCTATCCTAATGATAGCCTTTTGTTGCGGGGCCGACGGGACTCGAACCCGCGACCTTCGGCTTGACAGGCCGATGTGCTAACCAATCTGCACCACGACCCCGTACTTGGTAATATAATTTCTTGGCCGGCTTTTTGTGGTGGGCAGTACTGGACTCGAACCAGTGGCCTCCTGCTTGTAAGGCAGGCGCTCTGAACCAACTGAGCTAACCGCCCGTTCTCATATTTTAATGCTAACCAAGCGAACCCGTGGCCTTCCCGACCAGTTAGGTCGGGACGCTCTGAACCAACTGAGCTAACCGCCCGTTCTCATATTTTAATGCTAACCAAGC
>CAZNDR010000085.1:0-11569 GCA_964571835.1 uncultured Cytophagia bacterium
GACCTCGTCAACGACCTCCACATTTTCTTGGTCAGCTAACTTCACATCTGAATCCCCTGGTGCCATGGGATTGTAGACCTTTATGTCGCGATATTTTATCAAGCCAGTTCCCGCAGGAATCAGATTGCCCATGACCACATTTTCCTTCAAACCGCGCAGATGATCGATTTTTCCCTCAATCGAGGCATCGGTCAGCACGCGTGTGGTTTCCTGGAAGGATGCCGCTGAAATGAAGCTTTCTGTAGTCAAAGATGCTTTGGTAATTCCCAACAACAGGGGTTGAAATGTCGCCGGTTGAGCCGGTCTGGATTTTGCCGGTGTTTTCTTGACTTTTATGACCCGTTGATTCAACAATTCAAACTCTGATCTATCGACAACTTCATTCAGCTTAAACTCGGAATCACCGACATCAGTCACGACCACTTTTCCTCTGATCTTATTGTTTTCAGCCTGAAAAGTCAGCCGATCCACATTATCACCTGGCAAATACATTGTGTCGCCTGGCTCTTCTACTTTGACTTTCTGAAGCATCTGCCGGACAATGACTTCAATATGTTTATCATTTATTCTCACTCCCTGCAGACGATACACTTCTTGAATTTCGTTGACCAAATATTCTTGAACCCGATTTGCTCCCATAATGCTTAAGATATCGTGTGGCGCTACCGATCCTTCGCACAGCTTTTCACCGGCATCGACATAATCACCATCGTGGACCAATATATGTTTGCCATAAGGAATCTGATAAATCTTCTCCTCCTGTCCATCTCTGGAGGTGACGGTCAGCTTCCTTACGCCTCGTCTAATTTCGCCAAATTCAACCTTGCCATCGATTTCACTTACCGTAGCGGGATCTTTTGGACGCCGTGCTTCAAACAACTCAGCTACTCGCGGCAAACCACCAGTGATATCACGTGTTTTTGAAATTTCGCGAGATATTTTTACCAGTGAATCACCAGCCTTGACCCTATCACCATCTTTGACTTGAATCGATGATTGCGTGGGCAAAATGTAAGAACTGAGTTCATTGCCTTCATCATCTAACACTTTGATCTGCGGACTTAAGCTTCTGTTCCTTGATTCAATGATGACTCGCTGTCTCAAACCAGTTGCTTCATCAGTTTCTTCGCGATAGGTTATATTTTCGATGATATCCTGAAATTGTACTTTTCCAGAATGGAACGATAAAATGCCAGTGATGTAAGGATCCCACCTGAACAGCACGCTTCCTTTTTTGACAGCATCTTTTTCTCGGACAAGGACGAATGCTCCATAAGGGACAATATAGGTCGACAGTATTCTATTATCATCATCAACCAATTTTATCTTACCGTTCCGCGCCATGCCAATTCGATAACCCTCATCTGATTCTACACTTCTTAGATTTTCATAAAGAACTATGCCATCTTGCTTTGCCGTCACCTGAGATTGCGCAGCAATACGCGCGGCCGTGCCACCGATATGGAAGGTTCTTAAGGTCAATTGTGTACCTGGCTCACCAATCGATTGTGCTGCTAAAACCCCTACTGCCTCGCCAATAGTCACCAATTTCCCAGTTGCCAAATTTCTACCATAGCAATTAGCACAAACTCCTCGTCTTGACTCGCAGGTAAGTACCGATCTGATATTGACAGTTTCAATGCCAGCATTATAAATCTTATCGGCTTTTGCCTCATCGATCAGTTTGCCAGCTTCGACCAAGACGTCACCCTGTTCATCAAAAATATCCTCGGCTGAAACTCGCCCTAAAATCCTGTCGCGCAAAGGTTCGATTACTTCTTCGCCCTCTTTTAAATCGCCGATTCTGATGCCCAGAATCGTGCCGCAATCTTTTTCCGTTATGATGACATCCTGAGCCACATCGACCAAACGACGTGTTAAATAGCCGGCATCGGCCGTTTTTAATGCCGTGTCTGCCAATCCTTTTCGGGCGCCGTGAGTGGAAATAAAATATTCCAGCACCGACAAGCCCTCTTTAAAATTCGAGGTAATGGGATTCTCAATGATCTCTCCCATTTCGCCAGTCATTTTCTTCTGTGGCTTTGCCATCAGCCCACGCATGGCAGCCAATTGACGAATTTGCTCACGCGAACCTCGAGCGCCAGAATCTGCCATCATGTAAATCGGATTGAATCCGCTCTCGGTCTTCTTTAAATTTTCCCACATCGTTTCAGCAACATCGCTGGTGGTATGCGTCCAAATATCAATTATTTTATTATAACGTTCCCCATCAGTAATTATCTGATTGGAATATTGTTTCATTATTTTTTCAACCTGGCTGGTAGCGCTGGCAATAATTTTGGATTTTTCTTGAGGCGTCACCACATCGTTCATGCCGATAGTCAGTCCGCCTTTCATGGCAAAAGAAAATCCCATCGTCTTGATTTCATCTAAAAACTGCGCCGTTTTTAAATTGCCTAATTTGGTGTAGACATTGTAGATGATCTCTTCGACACGCTTTTTGGTCAGCAATTCATTGACAAAAGGCAGCTCCTTTGGTACGATTTTGTTGAACAGGACTCTGCCAGTGGTAGTTTCAATTATCTCACCATTTAATCGAACTTTAATTTTAGCATGTAAACCAACGGCACGGTTTTCGTAAGCAATCGAAACCTCTTCCGGTGAAGAAAATATTTTTCCTTCTCCCAAATCCCCAGGCTTAGTTTTCGTCATATAGTAAATGCCCAACACCATGTCCTGGCTGGGAACTGCTAATGGTCGTCCGTTAGCCGGCGAAAGAATATTATGAGTGGACAGCATCAGTATTCTGGTTTCAATCTGCGAATAAAAAGAAAGGGGAATGTGAACCGCCATTTGATCGCCGTCGAAATCCGCATTAAAAGCGGCACACACCAGCGGATGGATTTGAATAGCTTTTCCTTCGATCAATACCGGCTGAAAGGCTTGAATCCCCAATCGATGCAAGGTTGGCGCACGATTCAATAAAATGGGATGATCTTCAATTATTTCTTCCAAAATTTCCCAAACCTCATTGCCTCTTTTTTCCACCATCTTCTTGGCGCTCTTGACAGTTTTTACTAAATTCCGCTCGACTAATTTGCGAATGACAAATGGCTTGAACAACTCCAACGCCATTTCTTTGGGCAGACCACATTCATGCATCTTCAATTCGGGTCCGACCACAATTACCGATCGCCCCGAATAATCAATCCTCTTGCCCAATAGATTTTGTCGGAAACGCCCCTGTTTGCCGCGCAGCATATCTGACAGTGACTTTAGTGCCCGATTGCCATCAGAACGGACAGCCGCCGCTTTGCGGCCATTATCAAATAGCGAATCGACGGCTTCCTGAAGCATCCGTTTTTCATTGCGCAGAATTACTTCCGGCGCTTTTATCTCCAATAATTTTTTCAAACGATTATTTCGAATAATGACCCGCCGATAAAGATCGTTCAAATCAGAAGTGGCAAATCTGCCTCCCTCCAGAGGAACCAGAGGCCGCAATTCAGGCGGAATAACCGGAATAATTGTCATGATCATCCATTCCGGTTTGTTTTCTTTATAAAATTTGCTCCGCTTGAAAGCCTCGATAACTTTTAGTCGCTTCAGCGCTTCATTTTTTCTTTGAATGGATGAATCAGCCTGAACCTGATAACGAAGCTCATCAGACAACTTATCAATCTTGACCTTTTTGAGCAAATCCAAAATTGCTTCACCACCGATTTTGACCTCAAACCGCTCACGCTCATCGTCCGTTTCTTCACTGAGTTCAGGATAATCGCTGAGGATCTTGAAATATTCTTCTTCGCTGATGAGGTCTTTTTCTCTTAATCTGCTTTTGCCCGGTTGAATTACCACGTAAGATTCATAATAAATAATCTTTTCCAGATCAGACATACTCATCCCCAGTATGTAACCAATCTTGGATGGCAACGATTTCCAATACCAAATATGAACAACTGGCACGGCGAGAGTAATATGTCCCATGCGCTCACGACGAACGCTTTTCATGGTCACTTCCACGCTGCATCGATCGCAGATAATACCTTTGTACCGGATTCGTTTATATTTTCCGCAATGGCACTCCCAATCTCTAACCGGTCCAAAAATTTTCTCGCAAAATAAACCATCTTTTTCCGGCTTGAAAGAGCGGTAATTAATAGTTTCCGGCTTGGTCACCTCGCCATGCGACTTTTCCAAAATCTTGTCTGGAGAAGAAAGATTGATGGCAATTGCCGAAAAATTTAATTTGCTTGTCAAATCAGATTTTAGTGACAGCATTCAAGGAAAACCTTCTTTAAAATTTGTTATCTAGTTCATTAAGATTGATTGATTATTTACAAAAAATCAATGCTCATCTTTGATATCTAATAGCTGAATATCTAATCCCAGCCCCGTTAATTCGCGAATCAATACATTAAAAGATTCGGGAATGCCGGGTTCGGGCAGAGAATCACCCTTAACAATCGCCTCGTATGCTTTTGATCTCCCTCTGACATCATCGGATTTGACTGTCAGAATTTCCTGCAACGTATGAGCAGCGCCATAAGCTTCGAGCGCCCACACTTCCATTTCACCGAAGCGTTGACCTCCGAATTGTGCTTTACCGCCTAGTGGCTGCTGGGTAATCAAGGAATAGGGACCGATAGAACGGGCATGAATTTTATCTTCGACTAAATGCGATAATTTCATGATATAAATATAGCCAACTGTTATGGGTGAATCAAAGGCTTCACCGGTTTGTCCATCATAAAGGAGCGATTTTCCATCAGCACCTAAATTTGCCTTTTTCATCTCTTCCTGAATTTCAGGCAGTGCCGCTCCATCAAAAACAGGCGTTGCATACATCACCTTTAATATTTTCGCTGCCCATCCTAAATTGGTTTCCATTATCTGTCCCAAATTCATACGCGACGGCACACCCAACGGATTTAAGACAATATCAACTGGCGTCCCATCTGGCATAAAGGGCATGTCTTCGATGGGCACAATTTTCGCAACAACGCCTTTATTGCCATGACGACCTGCCATCTTATCGCCGACCATTAGTTTACGTTTTTTAGCTACATAGACTTTCGCTAATTGCACGATACCTGGCGGAAGTTCATCGCCGACAGTTATTTTGAATTTTTGATTCTCGTACTCTTCATTCAGTGACTCTAATTTATCGTAATACTTTTCCAACAATTGGCTGATTAGCTGACTACGTTGTTCGTCTTCAACCAGTGGACTGGCCAAATCGATCGAATCAAAATCCATTTCAGCAAGCGAATCAGCTTTCAATTGAACTTTAGCACGCACGATTGTTTTGCCAGTTGCCAAATCACGCATCCCGGCCGACACCTGCCCATCCAGCACCCGAATCAATCTTTTGTTTCTCAGCTTTTTTAATGCCAGTTTTTCAGATTCCAGCCACTTATCCAATTGATCGATGAGTTTTTTATCCTGTCTTTTGGTCTTGGCATCCCGCTTTTTTCTGGAGAATAGTTTTGTGTCGATGACCACACCTTTTAGCCCGGTGGTCGCTTTCAGGGAGGCATCCTTTACATCACCCGCTTTTTCACCAAAAATCGCTTTGAGCAATTTTTCTTCAGGCGTCGGGTCTGTCTCACCTTTTGGTGTGACCTTCCCGACCAAGATATCGCCTTCTCGAACTTCGGCACCAACGCGAATAATGCCATTTTCATCCAGGTCTTTTGTCGCCTCTTCGCTGATATTCGGTATTTCTCGGGTTAGTTCCTCCTCACCGCGTTTGGTATCGCGCACTTGAAGTTCAAATTCTTCAATATGAATCGACGTGTACACATCATCCTGAACGACCCGTTCTGAGATCACAATGGCATCTTCAAAATTATAGCCGCGCCAAGGCATAAATGCCACTAACACATTTTTGCCCAACGCCAATTCTCCGCCTTGCGTGCAACACCCATCAGCCAATACATCACCGACTTTTACGATGTCCCCTTCTTTTACCAAGGGAATTTGATTGATACAAGTATCCTGATTCGTGCGCATAAATTTGGTAAGCTCGTACACATCAAATTCACCATGTTCAAAATCTAATAACTCGTTCACATCAAGTTTGGTCTTGCTGTCATCTTCCAAACGCTGCACCATGATCTTTTCAGCAGATACTTCGTGGACAACTCCAGCGCGTTCGCAGATAATAAGCGCACGAGAATCTCTTGCTACCTTCTCTTCAAGGCCGGTTCCAACCAGGGGCGCCTCCGGCTTTAATAAGGGGACCGACTGCCGTTGCATGTTTGAGCCCATGAGTGCTCTGTTGGCATCGTCATGTTCCAGAAAGGGGATGAGCGACGCTGCTGCTGATACCATTTGAGTGGGAGAAACGTCCATATAATCGACCACCTCTGGCGTCACTAATGGGAAATCTCCACGATACCTGACCTGAACTCGCTCCTGAGCAAACTCGCCTTTATCGGTTAGCGGCGCATTTGCCTGAGCGACGCGCAAATTTTCTTCATCATCGGCCGATAAATATTCGATGATCTTGGTTACTTTACCATTCTCTACTTTACGATATGGCGTCTCAATAAAACCCAGCTTATTTATTCTGGCAAAGGTTGTCAACGAAGAAATTAAACCGATATTGGGTCCTTCTGGCGTTTCAATAGGGCACAGCCTTCCATAGTGCGTATAGTGAACATCCCGTACTTCGAATCCCGCCCGTTCTCTGGTTAAGCCTCCAGGTCCTAGAGCCGATAAACGACGTTTATGAGTCATTTCAGCTAAAGGATTGGTCTGATCCATAAATTGAGACAATTGGCTGGTGCCGAAAAATGTGTTGATAACCGACAAAATAGTCCGGGCATTCACTAAATCCTGAGGCGTCAAATTCTCATTATCGCGTAAATTCATCCGTTCTTTAACTGTTCGCGCCATGCGCGATAAGCCGACACTCATTTGAGCCGCTAATTGTTCACCCCCTGTTTTGATGCGTCGATTGCCTAAATGGTCAATATCATCAGCAGATCTGATACCGTTTCTCAGGTCTAATAAATAATTGATGATTGAAATAATATCTTCTTTTGTTAATACCGTTAACTCCAGATCAATATTGAGATTTAACTTTTTATTCAATCGATATCGCCCGACCAGACCAAGATCATACCGTTTGGGATTAAAGAAAAAGCGATCGACCAGACTGCGCGCAGTTTCAATGTCCGGCGCGTCACCAGCGCGCAACTGCCGATAGATGATTTCTAATGCTTCATCTTCTGATTTTGCTGGGTCTTTGCGAATGGTATTGTTAATGACTTCAGGACTTGAGGTTGAATCTTCTTTTAAAAATTTTACTGATTCGATATTGGATTTTTTAAGCCGTTCCAGATTTTCTTTATCAAGCACTGAATCTTTTTCAATGATAATCTCACCTGTTTCATAATCGACAACATCTAATAAAACCGATTTCCCCAGATAAGAATTAATCTCTTTATCCTTCACTTTGATGTCGATGCTCATATCGAACAGCTCAAACAATTTTTGATCTGTTCCGAATCCCAGCGCACGAAGCAGCGTTGTTACTGGAAATTTTTTGCGTCGGTCGATATAAACGTGCATGATGTCATTGATATCGGTCAAAAATTCCAGCCATGAGCCGCGCAGAGGAATGATTCTGGCGGAATAAATTTTCGTCCCATTGGGATGTTTTGTTTCATCAAAAAACACACCGGGTGAACGGTGCAATTGACTGACCACAATTCTTTCAGCGCCATTGATAATAAACGTCCCTCGATTTGTCATCATCGGAATATTGCCGAGATAAACCACTTGCTCAGTGGTATCGAGAATTTCATTGGAATCACTCTCCGGATCCTTCATCGATAAACGAAGCTTGGCTTTCAGCGGAGCTGAAAACGTTCCACCTCGTTCCTGACATTCTTTAATGCTATATTTTGGCTTTTCCAGATAGTACGAAACAAATTCGAGGATAAAATTTTCTCTACTATCGATGATAGGGAAAATGCTATTAAAAACAGCTTGAAGTCCTTGATTTACCCTTTTATCCGGATCGACATTGGGTTGAATGAATTCCTCAAACGATTCTAGCTGGATATTGAGCAAATCCGGCAGATCGGTCACTTTCCGAATCTTTGAAAAAGATATTCTTTTTTCTTTTGTATGTGGCATGAAAAGATAAACCTCTCTTCACCATCCAATATGAACGATTAAATAAGGAAAATAATCTTCGCCCGAAAAAAAATTTCTTGGCCGTGGATAGGTCAAAGATTATTTTAAATGTCTATGAATTATTTGATTTCTATGGTTGCGCCGACTTCGGCAAATTTTTTCTTAATCTGTTCAGCTTCATCTTTGGAAATCGCTTCTTTGACAGGTTTCGGCGCTGCATCAACCAGGTCTTTCGCTTCTTTCAATCCCAGAGAAGTTACCTCGCGTACGACTTTAATGACTTGGATTTTCTTATCGCCGACTGAGGAAAGGATCACATCAAATTCAGTTTTTTCTTCTGCTTCTTCAGCAGCGCTAACAGCAGGACCGGCAGCAGCCACAGGTGCCACGTTCACGGCTTGCGCCGAAACACCAAACTTGTCTTCCAGCTGCTTGATCAAATCAACCAATTCTAACACTGATAACTTTTCGATCGCTTCGATAATTTTGCTGACATCATTTTTTGTCGCTGACTTTTTTTCAGTAGTCTTTGTTGCGGTCGTGCTTTTTTCTTCTACTGCAGTGGCTTCTTTTGCAGACATTATTTGTCCTCCGTTAAAAATTTATTAAAATTTATTTCAACTTTCTTTTTGTTTTCTTATTTGATCTAAAATATTTACTGTTGAAAAAAGAAGAGCATGGATTACATTTACCAAGTTTCTCAGCGGTCCGGCGATCGTGCCAACTGTCTGAGCCAGAATCTGCTCTTTTCCCGGCAATTTGGCAATTTCTGCTACCCTATCTTTATCATAAACGCGTCCGTCAAATAAGCAGGCTTTAAGCCCAAGTTTTTCATTCTTCTTTTGGAATTCGAACAAAATCTTTGCACCAATCATTGGATCGGCTAAACAAAATGCCATGGCGGTGGGTCCCTCAAGATACTTAAGCAGTTCTTCAAAACCGGCATTTTTAACCGAAATTCGTGCCAACGAATTTTTGACCACTTTGAATTCCACTGAGGCGTCACGCAATTGATTTCGTAGTTCGTTGATCTTTTCGACATCCAATCCTTGAAAATCCGCCAAATAGACTCCGCTTGAGCTGGCCAATTTTTCTGCTATTTTAGCAACAGCTTTT
The DNA here is from genome assembly GCA_964571835.1 of uncultured Cytophagia bacterium. GTDB lineage: Bacteria > Zhuqueibacterota > Zhuqueibacteria > Thermofontimicrobiales > Thermofontimicrobiaceae > CAZNDR01. The sequence goes on from CAZNDR010000085.1 coordinate 9,229, forward strand.
TCTTTTTCTGGTCGTACCATTTAATTTAATTCCTCAATCAACTATTTGGTTATTTTAATTCATCTAATAAAGCAGCTCGGTCCAATTTGATGCCTGGTCCCATCGTTGAGGTGATGCTGGCAGAACGAAGGTATTGACCTTTGGCCGATGATGGTTTCATTCTCATCACCGTATCGACGAAGGAAATGATATTCTCTTTAATCTTGGGAGCTGCGAAAGACAATTTGCCCACCGCGACATGCAGGTTTCCATTCCTATCGACTCTAAATTCAATTTTTCCGGCTTTCACTTCTTTTACAGCTTTCGCAACGTCCATCGTGACGGTGCCGCTTTTGGGATTAGGCATCATGCCTTTCGGTCCCAGAATTTTTCCTAGCTTCCCAATGACACCCATGGCATCTGGAGTAGCGATGATGACATCACAGTCTAACCAGCCATTTTGTATTTTTTCGGCGTATTCCTCCAGACCAACAAAGTCTGCTCCAGCATCCTGAGCTTCTTTTTCTTTTGCTCCTTTGGTCAGCACCAAAACGCGGGCAGTTTTCCCTGTACCATTGGGCAAAGATACCGTGCCTCTCACCATTTGATCAGCTTGTCTTGGATCTACACCTAATCTTAAGGCAACTTCAATCGATTCATCAAATTTAGCTTTTGGCATTTCTTTTAACAATGCTATGGCATCGTCCAAAGTGTATTCTTTGCCTCTTTCAAGTTTACTATTAGCTTCAGCATAGCGCTTGCTTCGTTTCATTGTTACTCCAAAGAAATCATAAAATTTTACTCTTCTACCGTAATACCCATGCTCCTAGCAGTACCTTCGATCATTCTCATGGCGCTTTCCACAGAAAATGCATTCAGATCTTTCATTTTCGTTTCAGCGATTTCCTTTATTTGGCTTTTTGTAACTTTGCCAACTTTTTCTCGGTTAGGCTCGCCCGAGCCTTTCTCCAATCCGGCAGCTTTCATCAGCAAAACCGCAGCTGGCGGAGTTTTAGTGATAAAGGCGAAAGAGCGGTCTGCAAAAACCGTAATCACCACTGGAATGATCAATCCTTTTTTATCTTGGGTTTTAGCATTAAATGCCTTGCAAAATTCCATAATATTTACACCATGCTGTCCAAGCGCTGGACCTACGGGTGGTGAAGGTGTCGCATTGCCAGCAGGAATCTGCAACTTAATGGTACCAACTATTTTTTTTGCCATTTAGTCTTATTTCTCCAATTCAACCTGTAAAAAATTTAACTCAACTGGTGTCGACCGTCCAAAAATGCTCACCATTACTTTTAATTTATTTTTTTCATCATTCACTTCTTTGACGACGCCGGTAAAATCCGTAAATGGTCCATCAATGACTTTAATCGGATCGCCGACACGGAAAGGGACTTCCAGCAAATCGCGATTTTTTGCTTCATCAACTCGACCAAGGATACGCTTAATCTCATCAGGACGCAACGGTTGAGGCTTGTTTTTTGATCCGATAAAATGGGTGATACCTGGCGTGTTGGCAATCAGATGGGCCGTGTCTTTATCCAAAACCATCTCAATCAGAATGTAGCCCGGAAAAAAGACTTTGTTTTTTAATTTCTTTTTTCCATCTCTCATCTCGGTTACTTCTTCCGAAGGAATAAGTATATTGGAAAGTTTATCGCCCAGATTCAATCTTGCTACTTCATTTTCAATATACGATTTAACCTTGTTTTCATTTCCTGAGAGAATGTGTACCACGTACCAGCTTTTCTTCTGATCTTCCAACAAATCCTCATTAACTCTGAATTAGTAAATAATATTTAGTAAACCTTCCAACAGTTTGTCAGTGAAGAAAATGAATACCGATAGAATGATAGTCATGACAATTACGATCAGCGTCGTACCTTTTAATTGCTCTTTAGTTGGCCAGCTTACTTTTGCCATTTCAGTTTTTACATCTTGAATAAACTTGTTTATTTTGCGAAACATAACAACTTGATCTCCGGCATTCTTTTATCTATGATAGCAGGCCAGGAGGGATTCGAACCCCCAACACCCGGTTTTGGAGACCGGTGCTCTAGCCGTTAGAGCTACTGGCCTACTGCTTTATCTTGTCTCTTTATGTGGCGTATGTTTATTGCAAAATCGACAATATTTTTTATATTCTACACGAGCCGTATGTTTTTTTTTGTTTTTAGTGGTCGTGTAATTTCTATTTTTACATTCTGAACATTCTAATGTGATTAAATCTCTCATTTTCTATCCCTACTATCTCAAAGCATCTTTTGTCGTTGGCAGAAAATTGCTGACAGAAATCATTTATTCAATAATCTTGGTCACAACACCAGCGCCAACCGTACGACCACCTTCCCGA
>CAZNDR010000086.1:0-11530 GCA_964571835.1 uncultured Cytophagia bacterium
GAATAACAGAAATGAGATTTTGCTCAAGCTATTAAGCTTCAAAAAAAGATACAAAATATTAAATTCCCAGGCAGGCTTAAGGTCAGCATTGAGAAATGATTGGCAGCGCCCTTTAGATGTTTGTCGTGTTTACGAGAAAGGCAAAATATTTAAATGTTGCCGCTTTCCCGACGATCCAGAATTATGTCAGAATTGCGGCTATTTGAGTTATGCCGAAATCGATCAAACTTTAAAATTGAAACCCTCAGCCATTTTGAATGCACTTAAATATTATTAAAATACAAAAATTCTATAACCGCCTTTTGATTGTATTATTGAGTTCGGCGATTTTCTTATTAGCGAATCAGGAAAATGAATTCAACTTTGAATTTTTTCAGAATGGCAATTATTATTCATTTCGTGGTACTTTCCATGTTAAAGCCGATCCAGATTGCCTGCTGCGAGTGATTTTTGATTATGAACATATTTCCCAATACACGGCAGGAGCAAAATCTACTGAATTGCTGAGGCAGGGTATTGATTGCTATGAAATTGCCTACACCTACCGAAAATTTTTAATTTTTGAAAATAAGTCAACCTGGCGCAGAACGCTGAATCGAAAAGAGCAAAAAGTTATTTTTGAAATGATGTCGAGTCAGAACAACCTGCCGCTTATGCCTCAATTGTTATCGTCATCAGGATATTATCAAATTAAATCCGAAAGTGAAAGCTACCGGGTTGATTATTTTCAATCAGGCAAACTGAAAGATGGCTTTCTTAAAGATCGTTATTATGCTCAGGCTAAAAAAGACGCCATTAAATTTTTGAAGGAATTTAAACAGTACATCGAAACAACCTGTTGTTAATTTAGCTTGACAACAAAATGATAGGATCAATCTATGCTCGAAAGCTACCTCAGAAAACAAATTAGCAAGTTATTCATTGGGGAAAAAGAAATTGCTCTGCAGGCAAAAATCCCCTCACTTGACCAGTTGAACAGCAAATTCCAAGATATCGATGAATTGGGATTGTATCTTCACATACCTTTTTGTGAACAGATTTGTCCTTACTGCCCATATAATAAAGAAATTTATCATCGAGAAACGGCAAAAAAATATGCTGCGGCCGTTAAAAGGGAAATTGACTTCTATTCCCAACTGATCGGGCATAAGCCAGTCACTTCATTTTATATTGGCGGCGGAACTCCGACGACGATGCTGGATAATGGTCTTGAAGAGATTTTAGCTCATATTTTTTACAAATTCAATATGCGATGTGAGATACATTTAGAGAGTCATCCCAATCATTTAAGCCTTGATAATCTGAAAACAATAAAATCGCTGAAGGTAACCAACCTGAGCGTTGGTGTTGAAGCATTGCAGGACAGACATCTGAATTTTTTAAAAAGACCCTATAATGCTCGTGAAGTTTTGGCAAATATCCGCCGGGCAATTGACATGGAATTCAAATGTTTAAATGCCGACTTCATTTTTTCTTTACCCAATCAGACTTGCGATGAGATAAAACAAGCCGGACAAATTTTGGCTGAAATTGGAGTGGACCAAGTGGCGGCTTACCCGCTTTTCCGATTCCCTTACACGAAATTGGGCAGTGATGGAAATGGTTTTCAAAAAGTCGCTATACTGAAAAGAAAAAAGATGCTCAGTATTTTGGAAGATATTTTTTATCATGCTGGCTTTGAAAGGTCTTCGGTCTGGGCGTTTACCAAAAAGGGAATTCCAAAATATTGTTCAGTAACTGTGCCTCTCTACCTTGGCCTCGGCGCCAGTGGAGGTTCTTACCTGAAAGATATTTTTTACGTTAACACCTTCAATGCCACTGAATATATAAAAGCGCTCGAAAATGGTAAAATGGCAATAGCTCTTTCGCTTGATCTTTCAGAAAAAATGCAGATGGCTGGTTGGTTGTACTGGAGAATTTATGAGACAAAATTTAAGAAAGTGGATTTCAACAAAAGATTTGCCAAAGATTTTAGCAGCCTTTATGGAAAATTTATGAAGCTATTAGCTTTGCTTGGATTTCTGAAAGATAATGGTGAGCAAATTATTCTTAGTGATAAAGGCAGCTATTGGCTGCATGCGTTCGAGGACTTTTTCTCAATCGATTACATCAGCAAGCTGTGGGGAACTTCGTACCGAAAGCCGTGGCCCAAAAGGGTAGTTCTGTAAAATTAGAGACAAGGAATTTTTGCCAAAGTGATTAAACTGAAGTTAGTGAACTATAAAAGTGATTGCGTCCTTTTCCTAGATAAAGCCTGCTTATTTTTTTTGCTATATGATAATTTGCCGATTATTCTATTAATTTTCACTCCGAGGCCAGGCCAACAAGCAATTGGCGTTAACCTAATTTTTAAAAATAATTTCAAACCGCAAAGGCGCAAAGAATACAAGGTTTAAAAAAATAGGCAGTTGGTTATTGTTGATTAAGCGCGATTGAAATCCGCATGAATTAAGAGAAGATTAGCTTTGAACAATTATTTTTAGCATGCGGTTAGCCGAAGCGACCTTCGATATATTCTGCTGTTCGAGTATCCTGTGGGGTAATAAAAAGATCTTCGGTTTTTGAATGTTCGATCAGTTCACCGAGCAGCATAAAAAGGCATTCGTGGCTTACGCGTCGTGCCTGCGCCATATTGTGAGTGACGATGATGATCGTGTATTCGCCGGCCAGTTCCAGCATCAAATCTTCAATATGACGGGTAGCTTCGACATCCAATGCTGAGCACGGCTCGTCCATGAGAATCAATTGCGGCTTGAGCGGTAATAAGCGAGCGAGGCACAATTTTTGTTGTTGTTCCAATTGCAAATTGGTCGCTTTAGTGTGCAATTTGTCTTTGAGCTCTTTCCATAAGCCTACACTTTGCAGCGCCTTCTCTACCGCCTCATCGGTGAGCGAGCGAGATAGCGCTCTCATTTTATTATGGATGCGAAGCCCAAAGATGACATTTTCATAAATAGAAATTGGCAACGGATTCGGTCGCTGAAACACCATGCCCACAGCTTTGCGCAATTCCGGCAGTGAAACATCGGCATCATAAATATTTTTGCCAAAAATTTTGATCTCGCCGGTGGTGGTTACCTTGCCGTAGCGTTCGTTTACACGATTGAAACAACGTAGCAAGGTGGTTTTTCCGCAGCCCGATGGACCAATGAGTGCAGTGATCAAACCAAAACGAATTTGCAAATTGATATTGATGAGCGCCTGAAAATCGCCATACCATAAGTTAAGATTTTGAGTGGTAAGACATATCCCCTTGGCTGTCATCCGAAAATCCCGTTTACGTAATCATAGGTTTTTTGCTCATCTGGTTTATCTGAGAAAATAATAGTGGTCGGATTAATCTCTACCAGATCGCCATTGAACAAAAAGGCGGTTCGATCCGCTATGCGGCGCGCTTGTTGCACCAGATTGGTCACTAAAATTATGGTTATGTCCTGCCGCAATTCCTTTAAAACCTCTTCGATACGCATGGTTGTTATGGGATCGATGGCGATAGAAAATTCATCGAGACATAAAATTTCCGGCCGATGTGATAAAGCACGGGCGATGGTGAGGCGTTGCTGCTGCCCTCCTGATAATTTAGTGCCTAAGGTACTCAATCGATCTTTGACTTCTTGCCACAGTGCAGCTTGCCGCAAGCAACGTTCGACCAGTTCATCCAGCTCGCTTTTTTTGGTAATGCCCGCCATACGTGGCGCAAAGGCGACATTATCATAAATGGTCAACGGCAAGCCCACCGGCAAGGGCGATACCATGCCAAGCCGGCGCCGCAATTCATAGATATTTTGAATATTCTGAATATTTATGCCATCGATGCGCACCTCACCGCTGTAATAGGCATGAGGTATCAAATCGATAGTGCGATTAAAAACTTTGAGCAAACTGGATTTTCCTGATTGGGCCGGCCCAATGATGCCGAGAATTTCGTTTTGATAGACATCAAACGAAATGCCTTTGATCACTTCTCTGCTGCCAAAATTCACGCGCAGATCTTCGATTTCGATCTTCTTGACTGGTGTTACCATTTTTTTCGTGACCGCAAAATAACTCGTAACCAAATGGAAAAGGCATTGACTGTTAGCACTAAACCCAACAGCACCACCGCGGTCCCGAACAGCAACGCTTCAGGGATTTCCGGTACCTGCGTCGAAATAGTAAACAGGTGCATCGATAAAGCCATACATTGATCTAATAAGCCATAGGCAAAGATCTTGCCTTGAGCGATTGCTTTGTAAAAAACCGCGCCCGTAAACATAATGGGCGCTGTTTCACCAGCCGCACGGGACACCTGCAAAATGACGCCAGTAAGAATGCCGCTAATGGAATTGGGCAATACGATATGACGGATGGTTTGCCAGCGAGTGGCGCCAACGTTCCAGCAGGCTTCACGAAACGCCAACGGCACCGATGCTAACGCTTCTTTGGTGCTGGCGATAATGACAGGCATCGTCATAATTGCTAGCGTGAGCGAAGCAGCTAATACGGATCGGCCAATCTTAGCAAACAATACGAAGGCACCCAGGCCAAATAACGCATGGACAATACTGGGTACGCCGGCTAAATTCACCACTGCTAAATTGATAAGACGTGTAAACCAGGTTTCTTTGGCATATTCATTGAGATAAATCGCAGCCAACACGCCAATGGGAGTGGCGATCATTAATGATATCAACACTAAATAAATAGTGCCCAATAGCGGAGCAAAAATGCCGCCGGCACGCATACCCTTTATTGGATTTTGAATTAAAAAGTTCAGCGATAAGATGGGATAAGCTTTATAAACCAAATACACAATAATGAAAATCAGCGGCACGATCATGAGCAAAGTCATTATTAAAAAAATGGTGCGAGCGAACAACTCAGCTCGTTGCTTACGTTTTGAAATATTGGTGGCTGTAAACATAGCTATTTTTTCCGAATCCCTTTGATAATAAAATCGGCGGTTAAATTGACGGCAAAGGTGATAAGAAAAAGCAAAATCCCCACAATAAATAATACCTGGTAATGTTCAGAGTGAACTGGCGCTTCGCCCAATTCAGCAGCAATGGTGGCAGTGAGCGTCCGGATTGGATCGAGCAAACTGGTAGGAATGCGTATGGAATGGCCGGTAGCCATGAGCACTGCCATCGTTTCACCGACGGCGCGTCCGACGCCCAGCAGCACGGCTGCCAATAGGCCATTTCGAGCCGCTGGCAACAATACACGATAAATCATCTGCCAGCGGGTTGTGCCCAATGCCATGGCGGCCTCGCGATAAGAATCGGGAACAGCTTTTAGTGAATCTTCGCCAATAGAAACAATTATCGGCACACTCATGAGTGCCAGGATGATTCCGCCATTCAACATGTTTAAACCAAGAGGGGCGTTGAATAATTGGATAATGACAGAATTCATCACCGTCAAACCAATAAAACCCCACACGACAGAAGGAATCGCTGCCAGCATCTCGATGACAATTTTAAATGCTTCTTTGGTTCTGGTTGAACAAAATTCCGAGATGTAAATCGCCGCGCCCAAACCAAAGGGCACAGCAAGAACCATGGCTAATACGGTAATACTCAGCGTGCCGGCAATGAGCGCCAGCGCGCCATAACGCACCTGGCTTTGTGAAGTGGGATACCATTCAATACTGGTGAAAAATTCCTTTGCCTTAAAGCCGCCAAAAATATAAGCCGCACCTTCTTTAAAAACAAAGAAAAAAATGGCAAACACAAAAATTATCGCACTGATGCCGCAAATCCAAATGATTTTCTCAATCGACCATTCTTTAATAAATTCCCAGCTCTGGCGAATTTGCATCGATAAGTTTATCCTTTAGCAAATAATATTAGGCTTGACATTTTTTCTTGGCATTTCTTAGTTAATCGACCTTAATGGAACATATCCAGATAAGGCGACGATTTTTTGGCCGTCATCCGTTAAAATCCAATTCAGATATTCTCGGATGTGGCCGGTCGGCGCGCCCAAAGTGTACATCAATAAAGGCCGCGAAATTGGGTATGAACCTCTGAGTGTGCTTTCGACGGACGGAGCAAAGGTTGGCTCCCCCGGCTTGTGGCTGATCTTCAACATTTTGACATGTGGGGTGGCATAGCCCATGCCGCTGTAGCCGATGGCACTAGGCGTTCTAACGACCAATTCCACCACATCTTTGGAACCGTGCATATCAATCGTTCCCAATCGGAAATCCCGTCTCTTCCCAAGCACGGCTTCCCGAAAATAATGATAGGTGCCGGAATTCGATTGCCGGCTTACTACGATAATATCGTCAGGAGCATTGGCTGGCAACTGCACCGCTAATTGCGACCAGCGGGTGAGGCTGCCTTTTTCACCATAAATTTCGGCTAATTGCTCCATGGAAATTTCGTCTAATGGATTGGCATGATGCACAAAAATGGCCAGAGCATCATAGCCAACCAGAAATTCTATCGGTTCTTTGCCGGTATTTTTGAGCGCTTTTTCTTTCTCCATGGGCTCCATTTTACGACTACAGTTGGCAATATCGACCGTACCATTAATCAAAGCCGCAATACCAGTTCCTGACCCGCCGCCTGATACTTCGACCGAAATGGTCGGATTAACGACAGCGTATTCTTCTGCCCAGGCTTGAGCTAAATTGACCATCGTATCAGAGCCGATATTCTGGATCACTGTTTTATCAGTGGAAGAATTATCATCGCCTGATCCGGCATGCATGCAATTAAACAGCGACAAGCAGCCACCCAAAAATAGCAAGCTACCAACGCCGGCAACCGCCCAAACCACCAAGCCTAAAGTCAGATTTTTCTCGTCTGCCATAAAGTAAATTACTTCTCTTTTAAATCCTTAATTCAATCCTCACCATCAGCCAGCCAATCATTATTTCACACCTGCGTCATTTGCTGGTCACGACCGAGTATTGCCTGTACGAAGTGATGAATTTGCTCAGACAAATAATTATAAATGTGCTCAAATTCCGCTGTTTGTTCACTGGCTTTGGCTGGTTTGGAAAGTCTTATAGGCCAATCGAGCACAAACCATTTTTTCAAATTTAAGGTTTTGATACGGTGTCTTTTGATCCCCAGCGTAATGATTATATGAAATTCATGGTGGTGTGAGATGACTTCAAATGATTTGGTATTATGGTTGGAAAGGTCAAGATTTTTACCAGCAAGGAATTTTCTTATTTCGGGCTTAATGGGTTCAGCCGTAAGTCCAGCGCTGCTGAAAACAAATTTGGGCATATTTAGCGCTTTGCCGATCGCCTCAGCCATCTGACTAATTGCGCTATTATCTTCGTCCAGAAAAAGAATGTGAAATAGATCAGCTCCTTTGTGTTTCATGACTTCGCCGGTGGTAATGTACAATGTTTCTTCACAAAAATTTCGGCATTGATCGGTCACTCGTTCCAGCCGACGGGCTATGGTCAGCAAAGGATTCAAGGCTTCCAGCGGAAGAGCCCCTTCTTGACGCAGTTTAAAGAGATACGCCACGATGTTATTGCGCAATTTATCGGCTTCTTCTTCCATCTCCATCAAACAGGTCGATTGTTCGACATCTTTACGAATAAACGCATCAACCGCTTTGCGGAACATTGATGTCGACACTTCAGCCAACATTTTAATCGAATCATAATTTACTGTTATTTTTAATGGGGTCAGATAGATGACATGTCGGGCGATACTTTCGGCATAATCGCCCACGCGTTCTAATTCGCCAATCATTTTGATAACTGAATAAACAAAACGGAGATGACTGGCCACTGGTTGATGGCGGGTGATGAATCGAATGCAGAGACGATCCAGCTCGATCTCCAATTCATCAATCATTTGATCGCGCAAAATCACTAAGTAAGCTAACTGATTATCATTTTTATATAATGCTTCGACTGCCTGCCGTAGGGCTAACTCGTCCAAACGCGCCATCTCCAAAACTTTTTGACGAAGCTCTTCGAGATCTTGCTGCAAGGATCTCTCGTAATATGATGCAACTACCGCTTTCACTGTCGTAAGCCTTTCATGGAGGAGTTATTAACTTTTCGGCCGAAATGTAAGGATAAAAAAAATGATATTCAAGAAAAAAGTTTGTGCAATGGGGACACTTTATCCAGAAAAAAACCGCTGAAGCAGCTCCCTTTCGGTAAGGCTCCTTTTAGCCGCCCATAGAATGAAACTCCGCAGAGAAAACCTATTAATTCTTTTTTTCTATGAATAGTTCCTGTTCTGTAAGGTAATTAGTAAAACAAATTTGCATTCCGCGATTGGTTATAACCAATCTAGTCTGATAAAAGTTATCGATTAGAGCAAAAGGCAGCATTTGAGAAAGAACTGACTTTGACCTTTTTTGGCTAAATTTTTATTTCAATTGAAAAATAAAGGTTGAATTTTTCCCCAAAAAAAGCTATATTGCCAGCCAATTTTTCAATTAATGCAAAGGAAATGGCATTGAAAAGACGTCGAAGAATTATGAATCCGAAGCGCAACACCAACAGTGATGACTGGCTCGAAACCGCGGATATGGTCAGGCTGATCGCTAGGTTTCGGCACAAAAAAGAGCTCAAAACCGAGATTCGGTATTTGCAATTGGAAAATAAATTGAACCAGCAGATCAGACGATTGATCGATCGGCAATTGGATCAATTGAATGATCAAATTACTAATAAAGAATAATTTCAACATTTTCAATCGAGAATGAAGTAGTAGGATGTTTAAAAGGCCTGAACTAATTTTGCTGCACGCGCCGGCGCTGTACGATTTTCGGAAACACCCCACCTTGCTCGGCCCAATCAGCGATGTGGTGCCTTCAACGCCAATTTTTGAAATGTATCCGATTGGTTTTTCCTCTATGGCTGAGCATTTAGGAAAAAACGGTGTTCAGGTGAGAATTATCAATTTTGCTTATCGCATGTTGGAAAATCCAAAATATGACGTCGAAAAAAAAATCGCTAAATTGAAACCGGTCGCATTCGGGATTGATTTGCACTGGCTGGTGCATGTGCAAGGCAGCCTGGAAATTGCCAAAATCTGCAAAAAATATCACCCGAAAATTCCGGTTATTTTCGGCGGCTACTCAGCAACTTATTTTCACGACCAACTAATCCAATATCCGCAAGTGGATTATGTTTTAAAAGGCGATTCGACCGAAGCATCCTTGCTTCAGCTCATGTGGAGCTTAAAAAACGCTACGTCCGTTGAGTCAATTCCCAATCTAACCTGGCTGGATGAAGAAAAAAAGGTACGCTCCAATCCCATCCAAAATATTCCAGTCAATTTGAATAATTTGACCAACAATTATAAAAATTTGTTCAAATTGGCGATCCGAAATCTTGATCCAAAAAGCATGACTGCCATCCGCGATTGGTGGAAGTATCCCATCACAGCGGTAATGACTTGCCGCGGTTGTACCCAAAATTGTACCATCTGCGGCGGCTCCAATTTTTCCATGCGCTATTATTGCTTTCGTTCGCAGCCATCGTTCCGCGATCCTGAACTAATTGTCAATGATATCAAACAGCTCAGTCGCTTCACTAACGGACCAATTTTTGTCATCGGCGATTTATTTCAATCTGGAGCTGATTATGCGTACGCGGTGATTGCTGGCCTAAAAAAATTAAAGTTGCGCAACGAATTAGTGCTGGAAATTTTTGAACCGGCGAGTGAAGATTTTTATGCCAAGCTGGCTGAGGCTGTGCCTCGGTTCAATCTTGAATTTTCGCCAGAATCTCACGACGAAGAAATCAGGCAGAAATGCGGCAAGTTCTTTAGCAATGAGCAAATCGAAGCCAACATCCGATGGGCGCTTGATAGCAAATGCAAAAAGTTCGATATTTTTTTTATGATTGGCTTGCCGAAACAAACAGCCGATTCAGTATTGGAAACGGTGGAATATTGTGATTACTTATTGGGCAAATTTGGCAAAAGGCTCATCCCATTTATTTCGCCGCTCAGCCCATTCCTCGATCCTGGCAGTTTGGGCTATGAGCTGCCGGAACAATATGGTTATAAAATTCTTTTTAAAAATTTGGAAGATTATCGCCAGGCGCTTCTAAAACCAAGCTGGAAATACTTTTTTAATTACGAAACAAAGTGGCTCAATCGTGATCAACTGGTCGATGTCACCTATCAATCCGGCAAAAGATTATCCGAAATAAAATTTAATCACGGACTAATTGATAAGCGGACGTACGAAACTATCCGCTCGAAAATTGAACTGGCTCAGCATCTCATGAGACAAATCGATGAAATCTGTCCCTCGCTCGATTCCAGAAATTGCCTGGAGCAGTTAAAGGAAATGGAACTAAAAATGGAGAGAGACAGTATGTCTACTATTTGTGAAAAAGAAGAGATAAAATGGCCTATTTGGAAAAAGCAACTGAAAATATTTAACATCATCAAAGCAATTCTATTCGAATAGTTATGAGGAGGAAATTGGATGAACAAAACAAAGCTTTATTTGAGGGAAATGCGTGCACCTTTTTTTACAGCTACCATTGTACCTATTTTGTTAGGCACTGCCATCGCGTACAATTCAGCTAATGCCTTTGACTGGTTTTATTTTTTATTGACCTTCATCGGCGGCTTATTTCTGCATGCTGGCGCTAACATTATCAATGATTATTTTGACCATAAATCTCAAAACGATGAATTAAACAGAGAATTCGTTAGACCTTTTACTGGCGGCAGTCGCATGATTCAAAATAAATTATTGACCGCCAATGAAGTGTTAGCAGAAGCGATTATTTGTCTGGCTATTGGAAGCCTGATTGGCATTTATCTGGCGATCAAAATCAGCTTAGTTATCTTAGCGATTGGTGCTTTTGGCATCTTTTCAGCAGTTTTTTATGTCGATCCAATTATCAGGTTAGTGGGCAGAGGAATAGGTGAAATTTTTGTCGGACTTAATTTTGGCGTGGGGATGACTTTTGGCGCCTATTTTGTTCAAACCGGTTCCTTTTCGTGGCTACCTATTATTGCTTCATTGCCAGTAGCGATTTTGATTGCTGCGTTATTGTACATCAATGAATTTCAAGATGCTAAAGCCGACGCGGTTGTTGGCAAAAATCATCTCGTCATTCGGCTGGGCAAAAAACGCGCTGTGACTGGCTATGTTTATCAGATGCTGGCTACTTATCTCATTATTGTCATCGGAGTGGTAACCGATACTCTTCCTCCCCTGACGCTCATTGCACTGTTGACGCTGCCACTGGCAATCAAAGCCATTAAAGTCGCGCAAGAGAATTATGAAGATAGTGGCAAATTAGTCCCCGCCAATGTCAGCACTATTATGAATCACCTGCTGACCGGCGTTTTGCTGATTGTGAGTTTTTTCATCGATAAATGGATTTAATAATTTTGTTACGCCTCGAGCGGACGATGAATTAACAGCAATCCCACGGAAGGAAAACCAAACTTTAAAATTTTCTTCCGTGGGAATTTATTTCACTGGCAGATTTTCTGGACAAGGTGAACTGAAAATTAGCTTAAAAATTATTGAAAACAAAATGAGCAGAAAAAAAATTGAACTTATAAGACGAAGCAGATGCAGAATAAAA
>CAZNDR010000087.1:0-11499 GCA_964571835.1 uncultured Cytophagia bacterium
ATTTAATATAGGCACATGTATTTCTAAAAAAGTTGTTCGCTCAAAAATTACGTACCTAAAAAAAGAGCTAAGGCATGCGCTTATCTCAATTCGTTTTTGATAAAAGCACCTTATTTTCTTTTCCTACTCAACGCGCGAAACGAAAAAGACGGTGTCTCACTCGAGAATTATCTCTGCATTACCGATGCTGCCATGTGTGTCAAATATCTGAAATTAAAAATATCCATCAATCACCTGAATTTAATTTATGAACCGGATTAAGATCCTCATCATTGATGACGAATGGCTTATTCGTCTTGAATTAAAAAATATGCTGGCGCAATATGCCAAAATTGGCGTCATTGACGAAGCTGCTAATATTAGCGAGGCAATTGCCTTATATGCAGAAAAGAAACATGATGTGATATTCCTGGATATCCAGATGCCAGGCGGTTCAGGTTTTGATTTTCTGGAAAAGATCAACGGTAAATATAAATTGGTTTTCATCACTGGCTTTGATCAATATTTAGCGAAAGCAAAAAAATTCTCTGCCATTGGCTATTTAATGAAGCCAATCAACAAAGACCAATTATCAAAGGTAATTAAAAAGTTGTAGACGAAGGAGAGCTCGTATGAGAAAATTATTTCCTTGCGTAAAGCTTGTACTCTTGACAATTGCGTTTTCAGCGTCTGTCTTTGGACAGGGTACAATGCTTGGCCTAATCAGCGACGCTGCTACTACAAAACCGTTAGTAGGAGCCAACGTTTACCTGGTCGGCACGGCTTTAGGCAGCGCTACAGATTTAGATGGCATTTATCGAATCGAACATATTCCTGAAGGGCGATATATGCTTCGCGTGTCTTATATCGGCTATCAAGCACAAACTTTGGAAGTGGAGATGCTGAAGAATCAAACGCTGGAGACCAACGTTGCTCTATCTTATGAGGTCGTCGAAGGCAAAACCATCGAAGTGACGGCTCAGGCGGAAGGCCAGGCTGCTGCTATCAACCAACAAATTACCTCGAATACCATTGTCAATGTAGTGTCTGAAGAAAAGATACAGGAATTGCCGGATGCCAACGCCGCTGAGTCTGTAGGCCGATTGCCTGGTGTCTCTATCATTCGATCTGGTGGTGAAGCCAACAAAGTCATCCTGCGTGGTCTTGAAGATAAATTTACTGTCATTACTATTGACGGTGTAAAAATTCCGCCCACAGATGCTACAAGCCGGGGAGTTGATTTAAGTACTTTGTCTCAAAGCTCTTTGGCTGGAATCGAATTATATAAAGCGTCAACGCCAGATAAGGACGGTGATGCGTTAGCTGGCAGCATCAACCTCGTTACTAAAAAAGCCCCAGAAACGAGATTAGCCAAAATTGATTTTAAAGGCAATTACAATCATCTAATGGAATCAGCAACTCAGTATGATTTTTCATTTCATTATGGAGAAAGATTTTTCAATAATGTGCTTGGTTTGCAGCTATCGGGGAATATGGAAAAAAGAATACGAAGCAACGAACGGATCAATCTCGATTACAACCAGAATCCAAAAGAATCTGAAGCCGGCTATTTTATTGATGATTTTCTCCTCGAGTTCACCGATGAACAGAGAAAACGTGATGGCTTCAGTATATTATTTGATTTAAGCACACCGGACGAAGGTACAATTCGATTCAACAATGTGTACGGCAGAACCAAAAGAGATTATCTGTGGTCCACAAGAGATTATCCTTCCAACGGAGGTGGAGACCAGGAAGGCAATCCAGTTTATGAGTATCGCGACCGACAACAGGAGATTAATACGTTCAGCAGTTCGGTGCGAGGCGATAATAATCTATTAGGATTAAAGTTGAGCTGGGGATTATCGTTTGGACAATCAGAGTCTGTCTATCCCTTTGATTATGAACTGATTTTTGTAGAACCATCAGGCATGAACGCATCTCCCAAGCTTTCCTCTGGACCAGAGAAGCTAATTTCCTATGCCGTAAATGATTTTTCTAAAGCCATGTTGTATTGGGGGTACTATCGGGCTCAGCGGAATTTTGATAAGGAGCGAACGGGCTTCTTTGATGTTGCCAGACGCTATTTGGTCAGCGAAAAAATTTCAGGTGAAATAAAGATGGGCACAAAATATAAAATAAAAGACAGATCCAACCAGCGTAATGAGGATTTTACTCCCTATTATCTTGGCAAATGGCAGCCGTATGAACTATCATCGGACGGGACAATTGTCGAGAAAAATTTTGCTGGCAGCTATTTTAATGAATGGTCAAACAGCACTGGGGGAGTAGCCGGTTCTACTATTTCAATCGATCAGTTTTATAGCAATCCGGATTCGAGAAATATTTACGGTGCATATTTGATAAATCCGCTCATCGAGAAGAATCGGCTAAAACAATGGTGGCAGTTGAACAAGAATGGTATCGATGTGACTGGAAATATTCATGAAGTCTGGCCTAATCCATTGATAGAATATGATGATTACAATGTCACCGAAAGAGTCGGCGCTGGCTACATCATGAACACATTGAATATCGGACAGAAAGCGACAGTGATTACCGGCTTAAGAATAGAACAGGAAGATAACGATTATTTAGCATCTTATATGCCTAAAATGGTGTCTGGTTTTCCGGTTCCTGCCAATTCGATTGAAGACACAACCTCCTCCGCTTCTCAGACGGTGCTTCTGCCAAATTTGAATTTAGCTTTCACTCCGCTAAATTTTATGAAGATTCGCGCTGCTGCTTATAAAGCGCTGGCAAGACCTGATTTTAACATGAGATTGGATAGATATATCGCCGGCCGGCCGGCTGAGATGGGATCTGCTTTTCAGGTATATGTAGGAAATCCAAAGCTAAAGACGGCACGTGCCTGGAATTTTGAGCTTAATACTTCTTTCTTTGGCAAAACAATCGGCTTGATCTCTCTTTCATCTTATTACAAAGAAATTGACAATATGTACCACATGCTTAATAATTTTAATACCAAAGCAGTAAAAGATGATCATGGCGTATATCAAGACACGTTGATGCAGCGATTTGGCATTAAATGGCCGAGCCAGATGAAAGCGACACCATATAACCTGACCCTGCCTTATAATTCGCCTAAACCCACTAAAGTATGGGGAATCGAATTTGAGCACCAGATGCATTGTCGCTTCCTGCCAGGTTTGCTCAAAAACATTGTCCTATCATATAATGTTTCTATTGTCCGCTCGGAAGCTTTCATCTGGGCATCAAGAACTGATTCAACCTATTATGATCCTCCGGGACCAATCGGCGGCACTTGGACATATTGTACTGTCCTCATAGAAAAAAAGCAAAAATTGGAGGGAATGCCAGAATTCTTTGGCAATATTGCGCTGGGTTATGACATCGGCAACTTTTCAGGAAGAATTTCTCTCTTTCATCAAGGCGAGTATAATGTTTCCTATTCCGCCTCTGGCTTGAGCGATCAAATTACCAATGCTTTCACGCGAATTGATCTAGCGCTTAAGCAGCGAATTACAGAAAACGTCTCGCTGTTTTTTAATGTCAGCAATTTGACCAATGTCGAAGATGGCAACTCAATATTTAATAGAGTATATGACCGCAAATTGTTTAATCAGAGCGAAAAGTACGGCTTGACTGCTGATTTTGGAGTGTGCTTGGAATTATAGCGAAGCAACCTGAGAAGAAAACACCGTGAGGCAAATTTTAGATAGAATTAAAATCAATTCGCTCGAAGAATCGACAACCCCAAATGAATTGTTTGTTGATTGGAGGTGATGACAGGAAAAAATATTGATCCATAGCATAAACAACTTTGAATAATCATAGGAGTCTTCAGGAGGTGATGCCAAAAAAAATATATAAACAGCGATGCAAATAAGAGTTTCAAATTAATCAATCGCCGGAGTCTCATGTTCCCGTGGAGGCATCCGAAACAAAGAAAATATATCTTATGTTTGCGAAGGAGGTTCTCATGAGTTACATGAAGGTTGGAACTATTGCCATTGTTATTTTTCTGTTGGCAATATCGTTATATGGCCAGGAGGTCGTAGTTAAAATAAGAGCCTATGACGGCACAGCTGAGTCTTTTGTAAACGCTCAAATTGTAGCTGATACTGCAGCCGCTGGCGGATTGTCCACCAATCGTGTTTATGAGTTGGATAGGGATCAATATTATCTCCATAATGCAATTTTTACCGTTCCGAAGGGAAAATGGTTGCGGCTCCGAGCCGCTGAAGGCGCTGGCAAAAAGCCGGTTATTTTTCTTTGGGAAACTGGAACTGGATCATCGCCGACTAGGCCACCAGGCAACTTTGTTGTGCTCAACGGAGGTAATTTAGAGATCAAGAACATTTGTATAGCTGGTTTTTATGAACCAGAACCAGATCGAGTTGGTGGCGTACAAGGTGGTTTGATTAATACCACCGCTGCAGGTTCTACCATTCTTCTGGATGGGGTGGTTCTGTCTAATATCAATGGTCAGCACGTTCGCACCGGTCAAAATACGGTCAAAGTGCAGGCGATCAATTCAATTTTTGCCAATATGGGCGCACTGACCACTTCAAATTTAGGCGCTGGCAAAGGCTTTGATCTGCGTGAAGCGGCTTGCGATACCTTTATTGTCGTAAACAATACCTTCGTAAATTATCAAGATCGTGCTATTCGGCATTATAATTATTCTAATCCTGCTGCAGGTACCGCAGAAATCAAATACGGACGGATCGAACATAATACCTTTATTAATGGGATGGGTTATCATGGGCTGCTATCTCTGGGCAATGTCGGACCTGAAATCATCATCACCAATAATTTATTTGTCGATGCCTTTGCTTTGGGCGAAGATTCAACCGATGCTACCCGCGCTGCAGAATGGGCAAATACCGGCGAATATTATCCCAACGGTCGAAATCGAATCACCTGGATTTTCACCGCACCGAATGAAGTAACGAAATGGACGATTAGTAACAACTATTACGCAATCAGCGATTCGGGAATGACTTTTCTGAATGATTTTAATTTTGAAGTCGGTTCCCCGCTGTCATGGCACATAAACAGCAGGCTGGGCGCCGATTCTGTGAATGCCTTCACCCAAATTGACCTTTCACTTTTCAATACTCCCAGATTGATGACAAATATGATGCGCTGGTATGAAGATCCGAATGGCGGCGGCAAAAAAAAGGATCAGACCAATTTCGTCAAAGAGAGAGACGATTATGATCGACGTACCATTGAGTTTTATCGTGATTCTTTGGATGCGTCCTATCCTGCTTCGTCTGCCGCTTATACTGGCGCACAGAATGGATTTCCGGTCGGCGATCTGAATTGGTTCCCGGATAAAAAGAGCGAATGGCAAACTGCGGTGTCGTTGGACAATAAAGCTGCACCGACAAAATTCTTTTTAAGCCAAAACTACCCCAATCCTTTTAATCCTAGTACAAAAATTTTCTTTAATCTGGAAAAAGCTGGCTATACTACTCTGGCTATCTACAACATATTGGGAGAAAAAGTGGCGACGCCTCTTGCTGCCAGATTATCAGTTGGCCAGCATGGTATCAATTTTGATGCTTCCAATTTAGCTAATGGAATATACTTCTACAAATTGGAATCAGGCGATTTTACGTCCATTAAAAAAATGACGCTTTTGAAGTGAGCTGTTTTTCGATTTAAGCTGATAAATATGAATTGGGAGGGCATATTGAATAAACTGCCGCCCTCCCAATTTTTATATCTACTAATCAGAGCTCCATTTTAGAAGTTTAGGTGATTAACATTTTAGGGAATTTAATACGATGAATTTCAAGGCGTCGGACTTTGCTTTGCTATTTTTGCTATTGCTGATAGCGCAATCATGCGATTCAGGACATCCCCGCAGAAATTCTCAGTTGTGGTCGGTTCGCATGACAGAATCGGTCATGAAGCGATGTCCCCAGTCGTGGATGGTTGATTTTCGAGAAAAACCAAAATGGGAGTACACTGAAGGGTTGGTGATGAAGGCAGTCTTGCACGTGTGGCAAAAAACAAAAGAGAAAAGATATTGGCAGTATGTTTATGCTTATTATGATCAATTCGTCGATGATGAAGGAAACATCATGACCTATGACTTGAACGAGTTTAATATTGATCGCATTAACCCTGGAAAGCCGCTGTTTACGCTATTCAAAGAAACCGGCGATGAAAAATTCAAAAAAGCGATTTTTCTGCTGAGAGAGCAAATGAAAAGCCATCCTCGAATGAGTGAAGGTGGTTTCTGGCATAAAAAAATATATCCACATCAAATGTGGCTTGATGGCATTTATATGGCTTCACCTTTTTTAGCTGAGTTTGCCCAGACTTTTAATGAATCTCAGTTATTTGATGAGGTAGCCAATCAGATTATTATAATGGAAAGACATGCCCGAGATGAAAACACCGGTTTGCTTTATCACGGCTGGGATGCCAGCCGCCAGCAGCGCTGGGCAGATCCAATCAGCGGGAGATCTCCCAACTGTTGGGGACGCGCCATGGGTTGGTATGCAATGGCATTAGTGGACGTGCTGGATTTTCTGCCAATCGATTTTCCTGAGAGAGCAAAAATTATCGCTATTTTGAATCGGTTAGCCGAGACAATTGCTAAGTATCAAGATAAAGAATCTGGTCTGTGGTATCAAATTGTAGATCAGGCAGGAAAAGAGGGGAACTATGTGGAGGCGTCAGTATCGACAATGTTCGTGTATGCTTTGATTAAAGCAGTAAAAAACCATTACATTGTTCAGGAATATGAACACGTCGCTCTCAAAGGATATGAAGGAATTTTACAGCATTTTATCAAGGTGGCTGATGATGGTGAAGTGAGTATTATCCAAACTTGCGGCATGGCAGGTTTAGGCGGAAATCCCTATCGGGATGGTTCATTCGAATACTATGTTGGTGAAAAAATTAGAACAAACGATCCCAAGGCAATTGGGCCTTTTATCCTTGCCAGCTTGGAAATTGAATCGATGAATTGGGCTAAATAATAATGGTGCTATTTAGCAATTGAGGAGATAGAAATTTATCGGTAGCTAAACTTGTTGGAAGTCATCAAATTAAATTGTCCGTTATCAACCTAAAATTAGCAAGAGTTAAAAGCGGCTACCAAATCGCTGCTGATATGTCAAAAGAAAATCGCCTCTCTTGAAGGAGAAATATGAAACGATTCACCCATATTTTATTTGTCGCTTTCTTATTCTTTTTTCATGGATGTATTGAAAGAGAATCACCTGCTGAGAAAATCAGGAACAATTTTCCTGAGCAATTGAAACTGAGTGCAAAAAATGAAACGAACCTCTGGCGCAAGGATGAAGTGGTATTTCTCGACTATGATCGGCTATTGCAGCGAGCACCAGATTTTAATTCAAACGCTTTTTTATTGTTATGCGGCAGAGCAGAGCTGCCAAAACAGGCAAACGATGTAGATGGCGATGGATCAATAGACCACATAATTTTCCTTACTGACTTTTTACCCCATGAAACAAAAAGCATTCAATGGTATTACGCAAAATCAGGAGAAATAATTCGCAGTTATCCCAAGCGGACGCAAGCGGAGCTTTCTATAAAGATGGGAGGGAAATTTATCGACCGCAAATATCAAGGTGGCGCTTTTCAAAAAGTGGATTTTTTGCGTGTCCCACCTGAGCATACTGATCATTCGGAATTTATTCGTTATGAAGGACCGGGCTGGGAATCCGATCAAATCGGCTATCGCTTTTATTTAGATTGGCGTAATGCCATAGATATTTTTGGCAAAAAAGAATTGGCATTGGTTTTGCATGATGTGGGATGTGATGGCTTCGAATCCTACCATCATATGGCCAATTGGGGAATGGACATTCTAAAAGTAGGTGAATCGTTAGGTATCGGCACAGTTGCAATTTGGGACGGCAATAAAGCGAATCGCGTTAGTCAGGTCGACAGCACCACTTGTCAAATAATACTGAATGGCTCACTTCAGTCACTTATCCGAACAAATTACTTTGGCTGGAAAGCACAAGGAAAAGTATTTGATCTTACTTCAGAGCTATCCATCCTTGCCGGAAGTCGCTTAACCTGCCATTCGCTACAGATCAGTGGCACGCCAGAGAATTTATGTACCGGAGTGGTGCAGCTGCCGGAAACAGAAGTACTGACCTCTGTCGAGGAAAATAAAGGCTGGTCCTATTTTGCCACTTATGGCAAGCAAAGCTTAGCTGGCGATACTTTGGGGATGGCAATTATTTATCGAAGCGAGAATTTAATTGCACTATCCAAAGATCAATTTAGCCACGTGATTGTATTGAAGCCAGAAGCTGGTAAGCTGACTTATTACTTTCTTGCTGTTTGGCAGCAAGAAGCTGGCGCTCCAAAAAATAAAAAAGAATTTATAGCTTATTTGGAGGAAACTAAAGAGAAACTCAATTCGCCAATACAGGTTATGTTTGAATAGAACATGCAGCAGCAAAGTGCAAGAAACGCTCTAATACTTTAGCAAAGTCAAATTAGATAAAAATGGAGACATAAAATGGATGTTCGTTATGTTGCAGATCCCATTCGCTTTCAAAGAATGAATACCCAGGAAATTCGAGCCTCTTTTTTAGTTGATAACTTATTTGAAGCAAATAAAATATCTTTATTGTGTTGTGAAGTCGATCGTGCCATTATTGGTTCCGCCGTTCCAATCCATGAAAAACTATCATTGACAGTTACCAGTGAACTTGCAGCAGATTATTTCTGCCAGCGCCGCGAAATCGGTATTCTTAATATAGCCGGCAAAGGTACAATATCTATTGATGGCGAGACTTATGTAATGGAAAATAGAGATGGCTTGTATATTGGCAAAGGAGCAAAAGAGATCGTTTTTAGTAGTGAAACAGCAACTAAGCCCGCGGCCTTTTACCTCTTAAGTTTTCCGGCACATCAGGCTTACCCTACCAAACAAGCGCGTCTGGAAAAGGCAGAAGCAATCCAACTTGGCTCAAACGAAACAGCCAATAAAAGAACCATTTATAAGTACATTCATCCTCGTGGGATTTTAAGTTGTCAAGTGGTCATGGGCTTCACTGTCCTCGAATCTGGAAGCGTCTGGAATACTATGCCTCCCCATACCCATGGCCGGCGTATGGAAGTGTATTTATATTTTGATATGGCAAAAGAGGCACGCGTTTTTCATCTGATGGGTACAGCTGAAGAAACTCGTCATGTGGTAGTGGCTAATCGACAGGCGGTTATTTCTCCCAGTTGGTCGATGCATTCTGGCGTGGGCACTGGTCCGTATACCTTTTGCTGGGGTATGGGCGGCGAGAATCAGACTTTTGAAGATATGGATGAAATTGAGATAGGAAAAATAAACTAATTTTTATTCGCTTTAAAGAATATGGATATGCCATTTTAAATTATTAGCCTCAATAGGCAGCCAGGTGCTAATAATCCGTAGCAAGCCGTGAACGAGCAAAGGAAAAAAAGATGATTTTAGATAAGTTTAGATTAGATGGCAAAGTCGCTATAGTTACCGGTTCAGCCAGAGGGCTGGGGCGTGCCATGGCGGTTGGGCTGGCAGAAGCCGGCGCTGATATTGTTCTGGTTGATGTGCAGGACATGTCGGAAAGTCGTCGTGTCATTAACAAGATGGGCAGACGTTGTGAAGCTCTCACAGCCGATTTATCCAAAAAAAAGAGCGTCGAATACATCCTTCATCGAACGCTCGATGCTCTGGGTTCGGTTGATATTTTGGTAAATAATGCTGGCATAATTCGTAGATCGCCGTTGCTCGATTTTACAGAAAAGGATTGGGATGATGTCATGAATATTAATATTCGCACCCTTTTCTTTTTTTGTCAAGCTGCAGCACGAGCCATGATCGAACAAGGGAAGAAAGGAAAAATCATTAATATAGCGTCTCTGCTTTCTTTTCAGGGCGGGATTTTAGTTCCGTCCTATACAGCGTCAAAAAGTGCGGTGATGGGATTGACTCGTTTACTCGCCAATGAATTGGCGCCATATAACATCAATGTTAATGCTATTGCCCCAGGCTATATGGCGACTGATAATACAGCTCCTTTGCGAGCTGATCCGGCTCGAAGCAAGGCAATATTGGAGCGTATCCCTGCTGGACGATGGGGCGAGCCCGAGGACTTGCAGGGGATCGTAGTGTTTTTGGCTTCAGAAGCTTCAGCCTATTTGCATGGATTTACTATCGCAGTGGACGGTGGCTGGTTGGCTAGATGATTTATGCCGGAAAAGAACGGTCGCTCGTTAGCAAGCAGTGACCCGTTTTAAAAAATCGGTAAGTTAAAAGAATATTATTTGTGCACCTGGTAACGATTTTAGCAGGAAGCGATTCCTGGCCTTTGAGCCCACTGCTCATAGCATTTCACTAATCGCTCAATTTTAGCTGCAAATAGATGATAGCGATTGGATTTTTTAGAGAAGTACCTGACGGCGAGGCGAGCTAAACGATGCCTTTTTGAAATAATAGAATTTTTTTGCAGCAAGGCAGGGGCAAAGCTTTATCAATCATTTTGAGTGGACTTACGAAACAATATATTTTCAATGAACCGATATTGTTGATGATGAGAAAGGATCGATTATTTTGACTAAATCACTATTTAAGCGTTTTGATTATTTTAAGCCAGCTTGTGTCTGGCTGCTAATCACGTTTTTATTGCCAATCGGTTGTGGCAATTCACCATCCGCACAGTCGGAATGGGAACAGCTCCCAGTGATCCTGAATCGAATTGTCCCTCCACTTTTTCCTAACAAAGATTTCAATGTTTTGGTATTTGGCGCTGCTGCTGACGGAAAAACTGACTGCACCGAGGCATTCCGCCAAGCCATTGAGGCTTGTCATGCTGCTGGAGGCGGACAGGTAATCGTCCCGGAAGGGATCTTTCTTACTGGGGCGATTCATTTAAAAAGCAACGTGAATTTGGTCGTCAAAAAAAATGCAACAATTCTTTTTAGCCAGGAGGTCAAAAAATATCTGCCAGTAGTTTTTACCCGATTTGAAGGAATCGAATGTAAGAATTATTCGCCCTTTATTTACGCTTGCCAGCAAGAGAACATCGCCATTACCGGCGAGGGAACGTTGGATGGCCAAGCTGATAGCACTGCCTGGTGGCCATGGGCAGGTAATCCTCACTATGGCTGGCGAGAAGGCTTTCCTCATCAAAAATCAGATCAAGAGATGCTGAATAATTTCGCTGAAGCTCAAATTCCGGTAGACAAGAGAATTTTTGGCCAAGGGCATTATTTGCGAGTCAATTTTATTCAGCCTTATAAATGTAAAAATGTTTTGATTGAGGGAATAACAATTAGACGATCGCCGATGTGGGAAATAAATCCTGTGCTTTGTGAGAATGTTACGGTGAAAAATGTTACTGTAATAAGTCATGGGCCCAATAATGATGGATGCAATCCTGAGTCTTCAAAAGATGTTCTGATTAAAAATTGTTATTTTGATACCGGGGACGATTGTATTGCCATCAAATCGGGGAGAAACGCTGATGGCAGACGGGTAAATCGGCCCAGCGAAAATAT
>CAZNDR010000088.1:0-11449 GCA_964571835.1 uncultured Cytophagia bacterium
CTGAGGCTGAGTCAACAATAACAGCCAATAAAATAATAGTTCTATTTATATTATTAATGTCCATATCTTTTTCTGTACAGAGGCTAACAAATTCCACATGTTTGCACATGGTGCAATTTTTCTAATTGCTCTCTTCTCATCAAATACCCATTCGCAATGTGCTGATAGCTCGACAAATTAACAGAGCCGACAGTCTATCTTTTGACGTCTCAATCGACTGACTGGTTGAAAAATTGTAACTTATTTTATAGGCAAGAGTTCCCACAGCAAATCGGCAGCCTGTTCTGCTGATTTCATCACAAAAATCTAAAAAGGATAAATGATCACTTTGCCATTTTGCTCAGAGCAGGCTTAATTCGATTCAGCCCTAGACAATGTCAGCTTTTTCTGCCAATAAATAAAGCTGTGAGCAAGGGAAATGCATTTAATAAAGAAACCACCACCGGAAAAACATCGCCATACTGAGTAAAAAACGTCGTCTGGTCGCGCAAAGTCATGCCATCGTTCAATGTCGCTGCCTCAAAAATGTCAGTCGTTTTAGTTGTTCTGCCATAGGCATCGATAAACATGGAGACGCCAGTATTGGCACAGCGCGCGATAGCTATTCGATTTTCAATTGCTCTAAAAATGGCTGCTTGTGCATGATGAAAGGGAGCTGAAGTCCTTCCGAACCAGGCGTCGTTGGTAATAATGACCAAAATGTCCGCCCCGTTTAATACAAATTTGCGGACCAAATTTGAGAAAAGTGATTCAAAACAAATGATGGCCGGAACTAATAGGTGATCCTTCTTAAATCGCTGTGGCTTTTTCAAAAGAGGGATTTTGAAAGAGACAATTTTATCTCCTGGTGAAAAATTGCCTTCTCCCATTTCCAAATTTTCCAAGAAATTTTTTAACAAGGGGAAAGTATCGGTGAACGGCACTCTTTCGCCAAAAGGCACTAAATGCAATTTTCGATAGAATTCAATATCGTCAGTTAGCGGAGTAAATAGAAAAACTGCATTGTATGTTTCAAAACTATGATTGGGCAAAAAACGATAATCTGGCGTTCCCGTAAGCAGACAAACATGCAAATCATCTATCAAACTGCGAATGGCTGTTTTATAGAGGAACGAATCCCGCAAATAAACAGGCGTTGCTGTTTCAGGCCAGATAATCAAATCCAGCTCTGATGATTTCAACTGCCTCGAAAGCGAATCGTAGATCACCAAATTTCTATCGACAAAAGCGTCATCCCATTTTAGGTAAGGATCGATATTGCCCTGAACTAAACCGATTCTAATTTTCTCTTTCAGCTCTGTTTCTTCTTCAGGTATAACCCATCGGCCATACAACCAGGGCAAAAGTAGCAATATGATCAAAAATACCAATAAGGCAATAGCACGCTTGAGATGGGAAATCTCTTTCATCAGACAAAGGATGACGACATTAATGGTGACGATCCAAAAAGATACCCCGAAAAGGCTTGTGTAGGTCACATACTGAATGAGCGATAAATAATAGCTTTGAGTATAGGCCAAGGAATTCCATGGGAAGCCAAGCACTCCCAGTGAGCGAAGGAATTCCATGCCGGTCCACAAAAAAGGTATGGTAACCAATAGATATCGCTTAGCGAGTTTCTTTTGAAGATAAGTATGCAAAACAGCATAGAGAATAAAATAAACAGGCAGATAAAGAATCGCTGCCAAGGCGCCGGGAACCGTCACCCAGCTAATCCAGTACAGCGTGCCAATGTTGGCAAACAAACCAGTGAGGTAACCCCAGCGGATCGCTTCCTTAAAATTAATCTCTTCCAATAATAAAAAAAAAGGAATCAACGCCAGGTAAGCCAAAAATCCCAGCTTTAGCGGTGGAAAAGAAAGGGAAAGCAGCACAGCCGTAGTCAAAGATAATAGCATTTTTTTTCTCATCTCACAATCCATCTCAAATCAGCTTTTCTTCTCAGATTCCTGTTTTTTAAAATTATAATTCAGACGATCCAGAAAGGCTTGTAAAATTAACAAGGCAGCTATTTGATCGACTTTTGCTTTGTTTCGGCTGGGAGATTTGCCAAGTTCACGAATGGTTCGTTGCGCTACGACAGAGGAAAAGCGTTCATCCCATGTATGAACCGATAATTTAAAATTATCTTTTAGCTGGCGAATCAGTTCTTCGGCTCTTTTAGCTGCCGCCCTTTTCTCACCTTTAAGATTGTATGGCATGCCGACGACAATATCAGTGATATTTTTTTCTGAAATGATCTTTTGCAATGCTGTCATAAGCTGGTTTCTAGTCACCGTCAAAGTTGGCATCATTTGTGCAGTTATTCTGAGTGGATCGCTTATGGCAATACCAATTCTTTTTTCACCCCAATCAATGGCCAAAATTCTGCCTTCATTCATTTTTTTTATTGTGCCCCAAATTTGCTATATCAATATGGATGTGCAGTTTAAAAAAGTCAGAGCTTAGGCTTGAGCCATTCAGCTTGGCCTGAGCTTCTCCTCTCTGGTTGCCCGAGCAATTCATCATTTTGAAGGTAACAATTTTTCAAAACAGAGATGTTCAAAAACTGCTCTTTTGCATTAAAGCTCCAGCCCTTCAATTTGGGATGACAATTATTTGACTGGTCATCCAAATTATGAATCGATTGAATTAGCGCCCTTGGCTGCACTGCAAATGTCGCTATTTCACTCTCGACCAGCTTTCTGGCAAATGATCGCCTCATTAAGAGCAGCAAAATGGCATTTGTCGAAAGAATTATAGTAAGGTCAAGTGTGTTAATATTACACCGGTAAAAAATGTCGGCCGCTTTTTTTTTAACTATTCACTTCTTTGTCTGGTCAAAGCCAGCTCGGTATACGAATGTTGGTTCAGCTAAGTGAAAAGCGCTAAACTGATCGATCACTTTTATTAGCTCTCGCCGAAAAAAGCAAAAACCGTCAAGGCGTAATCTCCTCGACGGCTTTGCTTTTGATAATTCGCTATTCCAGCGGTTGTTTTAGAACTTCTTTCAATAGTTTTCCAGCTTTGAAATGAGTCTTTTTTCTGGCAGGGACATAAATAATATCGCCGGTTTTCGGATTGCGTGCTTTGGGTTTCGGCTTGGTTGTTTTAACTTCGAAGACTCCAAAATCCCTGATTTCAATACGAATTTCCGGGTCAGCTTCTGACATGAACTCGCGCAGAGTAGAAAATACACCATCAACAACTTTTTCCGTCAAATAGATTTTTTCACCAACTAATTTGGCTGTCCGTTTAGCTACATCTTTTTTTGTGATCGTCCTTTTCATCAGATCTGCTCCTTATTTTATTTAATTATCTTTTTGAAGCTTCGTTTATTAATTTTTATATTTTAATTCAATTGTCGCCTGATCCAGTTTCTGACTTGAAGTAGATTCGCCGTCAACTCTGGCAACGCTGATTATACCTTTCAATTTGGAAATATTTTTAATGATTTTATCCAGGTGATTCCGATTTCTCACTTCGATGAGCATATTGTTATGAATAAAGGAATCTTCAGTTCGCAAATTAATATTCAATATGTTCGCATTGGCGCGTGAAAGTGATTCGGATAAATCTTTTAAAAAGTCCTTCCTGTCGTGAGCTAACATGTCTAAACGGACATCGAACAGCTTATCTTTTCCCACATCCCATTCGACATCGATAATGCGCTCAGCGTCTTTCATTAGATTAATAATATTTTTGCAGTCGGTACGGTGTATAACCACCCCCCTTCCTCGAGTAATAAAGCCAATAATCGTATCGCCTGGCACAGGTTGGCAACATTTGCCAAAGGTAATAAGCATGTTGTCCATCCCTTGAACCAGCACACCTTTTTTATCTCCCTGAGTTTTGCGCAGCAGTTTGTGGAATAGATTTTCATCTTTTTGTACAACCGTTTTCTCAGGAACCAGCTTTTTAATGACACTTTCTGCAGAGACTTCTCCCCTGCCAATGGCGGCGTGCATCTGCTTAAGATCAGCCAAACCGTAGCTTTGAGCTAATTCTGAGAATTCTTTATCTTCAAATTTGATTTTAAGTTTTTTCAGCTCTTTGGCAAGAATTTCTTCTCCCAATTTCGCACTTTGTTCAAACATCGAATCGCGTTTCCATTTTTTAATTTTGGCTCTGGCTTTCGATGTTTTAACAAAGCTTATCCAGTTCGGATTGGGATGCTGACTGTTGGAAGTTATTATCTCGACGCTATCACCGCTTTTCAACCGATAGTTCAGGGGAACGATTTTTGAGTTCACTTTGGCGCCCAGGCAATGATAACCGATATCTGTATGCACGGCAAAGGCAAAATCAATAGGGGTAGAACCAATGGGCAGCCGGAATAAATGACCCTTCGGCGTAAAAACAAAAACTTCATCGTGGAACAGGTCAATTTTCAGATACTCCATAAATTCGATGGATTCTGGATCGTCCTGCTGCCATTCTAAAACGCGGCGCAGCCAGCTCAAGCTACGATCTAATTCATCTTCCTTGGCTTTGCCTTCTTTATAACGCCAGTGGGCGGCAATACCGTCTTCGGCGGTTCGGTGCATATCTTCGGTACGAATTTGTATTTCAACAACTTTGCCTTCTGGGCCTATTACTTTAGTGTGCAAGGATTGATACATATTGGATTTTGGCGTAGCAATATAGTCACTAAATTTTTCGTGAATTGGCGTAAACAGGCTATGAACAATGCCTAAAACAAAATAACAGTCTTCAGATTTTTTGACAATAATACGAACCGCCAGCAAATCTAAAATGTCTTCGAAGCTGACGCCGCGCCGTTCCATTTTCAAATAGATGCTATAAAAATGTTTGGGTCGCCCGGTGATATATCCGTCGATGTGATTATTCCTGAGCTCTTTGCTGATGGGACGAGCAATTTTTTGAATGTACCTTTCCCGCTCTACTCGTCGATCAGCAACTTTTTGCAGGATATCATTATAGGCGTCCGGATACAGCGTTTTGAAAGCCAAATCTTCCAACTCCCATTTCACGCGGGCAATGCCTAACCGGTGCGCTAAAGGCGCGTAAACTTCCAGCGTTTCTCTGGCAATGCGCTCCCTTTTCTTCTCCGGCAGAAATTGAATTGTGCTCATGTTGTGCAATCGATCAGCAAATTTGATCAGAATGACTCGAATATCTTTGATCATTGAGATGATCATCTTACGAAAATTTTCTGCCTGTTGGGCTTCAACTTTATCAAATTTTAGTTCGCTGATCTTGGTGACACCGCTGACAAGATTAGTTATTTCTTCACTGAATTCTTCCTTCACTTGCTCGAGGGTTACGCCGGTATCTTCAGCTACGTCATGCAAAAGGCCGGCGCAGATAGTCGTGCTGTCCATTTTGAGGTCAGCCAGCAGATTGGCAACACGGCACGGATGCTCAAAATACGGATCACCTGATTTTCTCAATTGGTCCTTATGCGCTACGTAGCTAAACTTGAATGCCCTCTTGAGCACTTCGGTATCGAAATTACTGTTGTATTTGCGCACTTTGCGAATCAGGTTGCGCAGTTCAAGCCGGTATTTTTCGCTTAGGTGTGCCTCCTCCAGAAAGCTTTTGGCAGCTCGTTTTGGGGATATTTCAGTAGGGACTGACATATTCTTCATCCGCTGCTATAATCGCTAAATTGGCGAACAAGGCATATTCTTTTACAAAGGCTAATTTTACTTTGCCCACTGGGCCATTACGTTGCTTGTCAATAATAATTTCTGCCATACCTTCTTGGTCGGTTTTACCATAACGTTCTGCTCGGTAAATAAAAATAACCACATCAGCATCTTGCTCAATTGCGCCCGATTCTCTCAGATCAGACAGCACTGGTCTGCGGTCGCCACCTCGCGCTTCCACAGCTCGCGATAGTTGTGATAATGAAATGATTGGGATATCCAGCTCCTTCGCCAATGCTTTGAGTGATTGAGAAATGGCTGAAATCTCTTGCTGTCGGTTCTCACTTTTTTCCGGTCCTCGTACCAGTTGCATGTAATCAATGATCAATAAGCCGATATCTTTTTCATATTTTAATCTGCGAGCTTTGGCCTTGATTTCTAAAATGCTCAGCGCTGGCGTATCATCGATAAAAATTGGCGCCTCAGCTAAATTGCCAACGGTCATGCTCAACTTGGGCCATTCGTCTTGTGGCAAAGTGCCAGTCCTCACCCGATGCGCATCAACCCGCGCTTCGGCACACAGCATTCTCAGCGCCAGTTGATGGCTGGCCATTTCCAGACTGAAAATCCCAACCGGCACTCGATGATCAACCGCCGCATTACGCGCCACATTCAAACAAAAAGCCGTCTTCCCCATTGAAGGCCGACCAGCGACAATGATTAAGTCTGATTTCTGAAATCCTGAGGTCAACTTATCCAACTCAGGAAATCCAGAAGGAACGCCAGTAACACCACCGGGACGACCATGAAAGCTCTGTATGAGTGCAAAAGTTTCGTGCATGGTCGGATTAATGGAGACGAATCCTTTTCTTAACTTCTTTTCCGACAGAACGAAAATTTCTCTTTCCGCTGCATCTAAGAGATTATAAACATCACCTTCATGCTCATAGGCGCGCTGAATTATTTCTGTGTTCACATTAATTATTTGCCTGAGCAATGCCATTTCCAGAACAATTTTGGCATAGTATTCGACATTCGCCGCTGAAGGCACTTTTTCGGATAGCTGAATAAGATAATAATTTCCACCAACTGCTTCTAACTTTTTCTTTTTTTTCAAAGCATCAGCTAACGTAATCACATCAATGGGCTCGCGATGGTCGTACAGCTCCGCTGCTGCCGAAAAAATTATTTGGTGTGCGGTTTTGTAAAAACATTTTTCATTTAAAATATCAATGGCTTTGGCCACTGCCTCTACATCAAGGAACATCGAACCCAATACAGCCATCTCAGCGTCGATGTCTTGAGGTGGAATTCGTTCAATTCTTTTTGTTTCCTTCTCTCCGGCCATTGCTAATTACTGAACTCTCTTTGAATAATTGTTGAAACAGTTGCACATCTTCCCAAGTGCTCCGTTTTAAACCTGGTTCCCGCAATAATGCTGCGGGATGATAGGTAACGACTGCCTTTGCCTCAAATAGATCGACTGCCTGCCCCCGCAGTTCACGCAATGGCTGTGTCGTTTTTAATAATGACTGAGCAGCAATCCTCCCTAAAATCAAAATAAATTTTGGCTGCAAAATATCAACTTGTTGTTTCAGAATCGAGGCACAGGCAGTAATTTCCTCAGGTTGCGGATCTCGATTAGCCGGCGGTCGGCATTTGACCACATTGGTAACAAAAACTTCGGATCGAGTTAACTTTATTGCCGCTAAAATTTTATCCAATAATTTGCCGGCTTCGCCCACGAATGGTCTGCCTTGCTCATCTTCTGTAGCGCCCGGCGCTTCGCCGATGAGCAAAATAGGAGAAGTCGAATCGCCCGATCCAAACACCAACTGTTTTCTCGTTTTTGCTAATTGGCAGTGGTGACACTCTTTCACTTGAAAGTACAGCGATAATAATTTGATTCTTTTTTTTTCGCTGCTTGATAGCCCTAACTCTTGCGGATTAAAATCCAAAAAGATGTCATCACCATAAAGCTCCTGCTGTTGTCGAAAAAAATCCCTTATCTGAGCTACTAAAGCTAAACTTTCCGCTACCACATTTTGCTGCATTTTTTGTTGACTATTTAATTAATTGAATAAGTTCATTGATTATTTTTTCTGCAACTTCACTTTTGCTCAATACTGGTAATTCTTTTCTCTGCCCATTGGCGTGCAATATCTTTACCGCATTGGTATCGACTCCAAAACCAGCGCCCGGCTGTTTGGGATTGTTGACGATAATCATATCCAAATTCTTATCGCGCATTTTTCTTAACGCATAAACTTCTTCATTTTCGGTTTCCAGCGCAAAACCGATCAGAATATGATTTCCTTTTTGAGCGCCAATTGTCTGCAAAATATCCTTTGTCTTGACTAACTGCAAAGCAAAGTTTTCTTTTGATTTTTTTATTTTTTGGCTCTGGTAGTGCGCTGGTGCAAAATCAGCCACTGCTGCTGCCATCATGATTATCTCATGGCTAGCATAATGCTCTTCGACTTTTGCTGCCATTTGTTGAGCGGTTTGTACGCTATAATACGTTATGCCAGCAAAAGGAACTAAAGTCGTCGGACCACTGATAAGTGTCACCTCAGCTCCGTTCAGAGCTGCCGCTTCAGCCAGGGCAAATCCCATCTTTCCCGTCGAATGATTGCTCAAATAACGGACTGGATCAATTGGCTCTTCAGTTCGTCCAGCGGTAACCAATATTTTTCTGCCGGCCAATTTATCGCTGCCACATAATAATTTTTTTAATCCGGCAATAATCCGCCCATTACTGGCTAATCGCCCCCAACCAATTTCGCCACAAGCTAATTCACCCTGCTCCGGTTCAATAAAGTGATAACCAACTTTTTTCAAATCAATAATATTTTTTTGTAATAATTGATTGCCGTACATCTCTTTATTCATCGCTGGACAAAACAACACTGGAACATTAGCTGCCATTATCAGAGTCGTTAGCAGGTTATCAGCAATTCCTGCTGCGGCTTTGCCGATAGTATTGGCCGTTGCTGGACAAACCAGAATAACATCAGCCCATCGTGCAGCTTCGATATGAACAGTCGCAACGTCATTTTTGCCAGCAAACAAATCCTGGAGCACCACATTTTCCGAGAGTGCTGCCAGAGTTAGCGGCGTGACGAACCGATTTCCAGCTTCGGTAAGCACGACCCGCACTGCTCCATGCATTTTTCTTATTTCGCGGATTATTTCACAGGCTTTGTAAGCAGCAATGCCACCACAGATCCCCAACAATATTTTTTTATTGAAAAACATAACTACTTGGTCACTTGTTCGCCTTCGACATCATCGCCGTAGTCATATTGAATTTTGCCTGAAATTAATTCCTGAATTGCCAGTTGGGTTGGCTTCGGCAATTTAATCACTTTTGTCTCTCGGACAGTATCTGCATCGTAATAGTCATCTTCTTCATCATCAGACATAGAATCGTCAATACCAGTTTCTTTTTCGATGTATGACTTTTGTTCATCATTTATTTGGCGGGCGCGTTTAGCCAACACAATGATTGCCTCATAAATGTTATCGCTATATTTTTCCAGCTCTTCTAAGGATAAAGTGCTTCCCATTTAGTTAGCCTCCTGCTTTTTCTATAATGTTAATCACGTTATTTACTGTTTCATCCAAATTTTCGTTGATGACGACAAAATCAAACTCTTTTGACCGCTCCATTTCCATCGGAATTCTTGCCAATCGCTTGCTTATTTCCTCCTCCGCATCTGTGCGCCGTTGCTGCAATCTTTTCACCAATTCTTCCATTGAGGGTGGAGCAATAAAAATAGTAATGGTTTTCCCTTGGTAGTGTTGGGCGACTTTTAAGGCACCATTAACATCAAGGTCCAACAAGACATGTTTCCCTTTGTTAATGCTATCATTAATAAATTTTAAGTTTGTTCCATAATAATAACCATGGACTTCTTCCCACTCTAAAAATTGTTTTTGTTTAACCAATCTGAAAAATTCAGCTTTGCTGAGAAAAAAATAATCTACGCCGTTCACTTCTCCAGCTCGTGGTGCTCGTGTTGTGGCGGAAACCGAATAGACATATTTTTGTTTATCTGCTTCCATAATTTTATGAATAATGGTCGTTTTTCCACCTCCAGAAGGCGATGAGAGCACAATCAAAAATCCAGCCATAAATTCTTATTGAGCTTCTGTTTCGTTCAGTTTCATTTTTGCTCCCAACAGCTGAACTCGATGAACTAACGTATCTGGCGAATTTGCCGATAGAATGACATGATTGCTATTTGTCACCACCACTGATTTCGTTTTTTTGCCCATGGTGGCATCGATAATTTTTCCTTGCTCTCGAGCGCCGTTAATCATGTTTTTTGATGGTCGGGAATCGGGAGAAATGACGGCAACAATTCGGTTTGCGGCAATATAGTTTCTGTAGCCAACGCTTATCATCATAAATAGTTCCTTTTAAAATGGTTAAAGCAAGTTGTCATTCAATATTTTGTACCTGCTCTCTGATTTTTTCCACTTCTTCTTTTATTTCAACCACTAAATGCGAAATCTCCGTCTGATTGGCTTTTGAGCCGATTGTATTTGCTTCACGTGTCATCTCCTGAAGCAGAAAATTAAGTTTTCGCCCGGCGGCCTCTTCTTCTTCCAGCGAACCCACGAACAATTTATTATGGCTGTGAAAGCGAATACATTCCTCGGTAACGTCCATACGATTGACTAAAATCCCGATTTCTGTTTCCAGGCGAATTTCATCCACTTTTGAAGCAGCAACAATCTCTTTGATTCGCTCTCGTAATTTAGCCACTTCTTCCTCATGGCGTCGAGAACTGATTTGTTCAATTTTATTGATCTTGCCTTCTAACAATTGAATTCGTTTTCTCAAATCTTTTGCCAACTCCCGCCCCTCCTTTTCCCGCATTTGAGAAAAATTCTTCAAGGCCTGTATCAGAACCTGTTCTATTATCTGCCAATTTTGGTCGGAAAACTTCTCATTATCCTCATGAACAAAAATGTCCTGAAACATCAATAAATGCTGCAAGGACAATTTGCCAGGAATTTTATATTTCTTTTTCAAATGCTTGAGCAGGTTCCAATGCTGTTCCACATATTCATGGTTGATCTTGATGCCATCGACCATATCATCGCCCGGAATTTTCAGATTAATAAAAACGCTGAGCCGACCTCGAGAAGTGTGCTGTTTGACTAATGATTTAACCTCATGCTCCAAATGATCATAGTTTTTTGGCAGCCGTACCTGAACATCAAAAAAACGATTATTGACAGAACGAACTTCCGCTGATACTTCCATGTCTTTATTGGTCAATTCCGCACGCCCAAACCCTGTCATGCTTTTAATCATACTTCATTTTACCAGTAATCAATAATAAATAATGAATTATACTTGGTTACGATTATACAAATTTTTTATGACTTTGTCAAATAGAATTTTCTGTTTTTCAAATTTTTTATATAGTTATCCTGACAGAATGCTAATTAAGAAATTAGCACTCATACTGCTCATTTCGCTGACCGTTCTATTTATTTGAATTTAGCAAGATTTACTATGAGTTTCGATTGAATTGTTTCACTCAACCTTTCAATCTACTCTTTCATAAATTAGCTTAAGAGCAAGAGGAAAACAAAATCAAGTCATTTTAAACATTGCAGTTTTTTGAAAAAAGAATTATGAATCCAAATTACGCTATCGAAATAGAAATTCTGCTGCCAAAACTCGAAACGACCAAGATTGACAAAAAAGAGGCATGATTTTATTTCGGTCAGACAGAATAAAAAAATGAACAACATTACCTAAGCTGTCAAAAAAATAAATCTATGAAATCTTTATTAGAGCCGCGGTATTTTCTTAAATGGCATTAAGTGGAATAAAC
>CAZNDR010000089.1:0-11445 GCA_964571835.1 uncultured Cytophagia bacterium
CTGGAGTCAAGGTCGTTAGCCAACTCGCCGCCGGATGTTTTGCCGCAGTCCAATTTAAACTCCCACCGCCGCTGTTGCTGAGGCCAAAGGTCATAACTGTCGTTGTTGTACCAAAATTTAAAACGGTCGGTGTTACGGAAAGTTGCGCTGTCGATGGCGGGGTCGACGGTGAAGTCGTAAAATTGCCTTGACTACTAACAGATAGGTTTCCCCGGCTGTCAGTAGATTTTACAACAAAATAATAGGTCGTGGCACTCATCAATCCACTAATGGTCTGAGAATGGCTGGTAACTAAGTTTGATTCCAAGGCAGTGGAACTGCCATAGCTCGAATTGACACCATAATTAATCTGGCTGGTGCTGGCCTCATTGGTGCTCCAGTTAACGGTGGCGCTATTGGCAGTTATGTCACTCACCGTGACATTGGAAATAACTGGCGGTGTCAAATCAGCTTGATCAGGCGACAATATGGTAAATGGTGAATTGCTGACATCGAACAAGGCACTATTAGTAGTATCGGTAATTCTTATCAAACATTGAGTGGAAGGACTATTAGGTACCGGCCATACATAACTACCATCGTTGGCGGTATTGGCAATGATGGTACTCCAACTGCTGCCGTTATTGGTTGACAGTTCTATTTTTACAGCAGATCCAGCTTGAGACGATGTCCAACTGATGGTGTAATTCTGATTCGCATTAATTTGTTCACCACCATTGGGCGAACTGACTGATAGAAAAGGCCCGGCACCAGCAAAATTAGCGGTGATAGTTGCATTATTCGTCAAAGCATATTCAATTTGCTCATTTTGTGAGCTTACTGACCCTGACCAGCCTAAAAAT
Source organism: uncultured Cytophagia bacterium (assembly GCA_964571835.1). Taxonomy (GTDB): domain Bacteria; phylum Zhuqueibacterota; class Zhuqueibacteria; order Thermofontimicrobiales; family Thermofontimicrobiaceae; genus CAZNDR01. The sequence goes on from CAZNDR010000089.1 coordinate 843, forward strand.
TGAACTCCCGGATTAGCTACGGCTTTCAAGACGACCGGCACACCTTTAAAATAAACTCCGCTCCAGGGCAAGGTTGAATTAGTCAAAGTATTAACTTGGATTTTACCTGCGCCAGGTATATTAGTGCTGACAGTCAATAATGCTGTGCCTGGCATACTGAAATAAGATACAATCTCATTTCTCATTGTCGTCGGTCTCTGCACAGCAAAATCTTGAATTTCCTTAATGCTTGTTTGCCATAATGAAACTGTTGAATTCCAGCGTTGACATTCCAGAGGAATATCTGGCTTGATTAAATTTGTCATGTTAGAAAAAATGGGCAAAATATGAGCAGGTGAAAGAATTGAATTCATTAAATCTGCAAATCGATTAATGAAATATTTTTTATAATCATTATTTTCTAATAAGCGACGAAGAATCAAAGTAGAGAATAGCCATTGTTCATTATCTCGAGAAGTAATATCCTGCCTAACTCTGTCACGAGTGGCCCATTCAAGCATTTCATCAATTAAATTGGCCCAGCCTCGATCTGTGTCCCATAAAATCCATTGCCATTTTGTCGACTCCTTATTTTCTCGAAAAAAAATATTATTATTATGTGGCCAATCCCAATTAATAATAAAAATTTGCAGGATATTATAATCAGTGAAATCCTTGATATCGATCAATTCACCTGCACGAATATAATTATTTTCGGCTCTCAGGCTATTATTTTTAAAGAAATTCCAATTTTGACTCCATGGATTTAAATCACCCTCTCTAATTTCTGGCGTTTCATGAAGAGCCCATTCTAGGACATCTGCATCGGCAATGTCATAGTTGCCTACCAAATAATCATTATCAATCCTTTCACGTAAATGATATATTCCCCAGAATTCGCCATTTAAATAAACAAGGACAGGTCTTGAAGCCGACATATTGCCGTTTAGTTCTTGATGCAAATAATGACTTAGCGGATCTCTGAGAAGGGTCCATGGTTTTGAGTCTCGTATCTGGTCAGAAGTGCCACCAGCATGGAGAATCAGTTTATCAAAGACAGTGATATTTTTTTGATCGAATACCTTATATTTTAAATTGCTTTCACCATAATCACTTCTGAAATAGAGTCTCATCGATTTTTTTGGATAAGCTCGCGAGTCTTGGCCATGAATACGCACGCCGCAATTAATTCTAAAACCTTCCCCATTTAATTCGAGAAAATTTATAGAAACGGATCTTTCCCATGCTTCGCCTCGTCCATTATAATTGTCATAAATTCCCTTGCTGCCATAGAGATTGTCTTTATCAGTGGCAAGAGAAACTACCGGCAGATGCCCATTAAAATTAATTAAATAAAAATGACTTATATCATTACTAACCGGATTATTGCCGACAAAGGCTCGCGCCCGGATTACTCTTGTGGAATAAATAGCTATAGGACCAGTATATAGTTTGCTGCTCGTGGTTACCGTTGAACCATCAGTTGTATAATAAATCTTCGCGCCCGTTACATTTGATGTTAATATAACGTTTATCGAGCCAATATAATAGCCGCTTTTAGGGGTAAATTGCAGTGGCTTTGACACTGGAAGTCCACTTTGATTCTGAGCATAAGGAGTCACCTGACTTGTTTGTTGAAAACTTCCTGTACCATCAGGGATACGTGCTGAAGAAACATCATCATTCTGTTTGCCAAAAGTACAGCTATCGGCTAATGAACCATCGGGTTTATATAGACCAATATATTCGCCATCCTTATTAAGGCTAAAATTGGTATGAAGCTCAGTTCCCAATCGGTTTTTCCCAGATGCCCAGACCAATAAAAAGTGCTGTGATTCCACAGAAATATTAGGAAATGTCCATTGTGTTGGCTTAGCCGTCTTATCGCTAATAGTGTAGCCTTGGAGATTGATTGGATTCGTACCTAAATTGTAGAGCTCTATCCAATCTGAATAGTCGCCATCTTCATCAGCATTGACAGTTTTATTAGCTGCCAAAAACTCATTAATGACAATTTGAGCTATAGCTAACCCAGGCAGAGCGACGAGAATAATGATGAGAATAATGCCGCATTGACAAGATTTTTTCATTTTGTCCTCCGGTGAAGGGAAATCATCATGTTGTCATAGCTGAAGAGTTCGACAGATGCAAAATTGCTATTAAGAAAGAAATTATCAAATTGAGCTAAACATAAAATAAAAAAATGATGATTGCAGAAAAAATCAACAAGTGACTGGAGATAATCACCAAATTAGAATCAATAGACGAGCTTTTTATTTAAAATGAAATGTCTCGCCTCTCGAAAATCGAACAGTTTTATTTTAAATAATTGCGCATCTTTTGAAGTAAATTTTAGGCTGCAATTAGGAATGACTTGATCACATATTAATAATTGAAGGTGTCTTCCCTTCAAAATTTTATGCTCGACTCAATATTTCAACTGATAATACATACCAACATTTTTGCGAATTGCGTAAAAATAAAAGTGCAATTTAGGTCAATCCGATGTAGCAACTGCTATCATGCACGTATTTTTATTTCACCGAATTTAATATTGACTTTTATCCAGCGAATTATTATATTTGGGTCGATGAAAAAATGGCCGGGCCCATAGCTCAGTTGGTAGAGCAGCGGACTCATAATCCGTTCGTCGTAGGTTCGAGTCCTACTGGGCCCACTGTGAGAAATCCCATAACATGTAACCATTATGGGATTTTGCTTTTTGATTATTGATAGGAATATTTATTTGAAGGAATAGTTATCGACCACGCTCAGATTAAGAAACGATAACCTAAAGGAGAACAGATCTCTCCCTAACAATTTAAAAAAATCAACACCACCTTTTTTTCAACTCACCCTTCATACAAATAGCAGGCAACCAAGGAAAAGAATCTTATGAGTTTTCTGCGTGCTGGGGATTATCTTGTATTTGCTGCCTATTTTCTTGTTCTTATCACCATTGGAACTTTTTTCCGCAAAAAAGCTGCCACCGACATTGAGCACTACTTTTTAGCCGGCAGAAAAATGCCGTGGTGGGCGCTTGGTCTGTCACAAATGACCTTTTGGTTTGACATGACCGGCACCATGATTATCACCTCTTTTCTATATCTGATGGGCCCCCGGGGCATTTATATCGAGTTTCGCGGCGGCGCTGGCTTGGTCCTGGTATTTATGATGCTGTGGGTGGGCAAGTGGCATCGTCGTTCCGGTGTCATCACCGCGGCTGAATGGATGATGTATCGATTTGGCAACGATCGCTGGGCACATTTTTCCCGAATGATGTCAGTAGTAGCCAATGTTATTGTATTGCTGGGTTTGCTTGCTTATTCCTTCAAAGGCGCTGGCTTGTTCTTATCCATGTTTCTTCCCTTTCCGCCGTGGGTTTGTGCATTGATGATGATGGTGATTACCGCTCTTTATACTATCGAGTCTGGTTTTTATGGGGTAATTGCTTCGGATATTTTTCAATCGCTGTGCATCTGGTTAGGCGTTGGATTGGTGGTTGCGGTAGCCGTCTCGGCTCTAAATGGCGTTGGCGATTTTGCTGCGCTGGCTTCCTCGGTTACTGGAAATCCAGATTGGCTGAGCTCAGTTCCACATAGCTATACCCCGATGCCTACCGGCTATGAGGAGTACAGTTGGCTTTTTATGATGATGCTCTTTTATTTTGGCAAAACTATCATTCAAGGTTTGGGCTGCGGCGCCGATCCTCGTTTTTTCGGTGCCCGTAGTGACCGTGATTGCGGCTTGCTATCCTTTTTAGCTGGCTGGACCATGATGCTGCGCTGGCCGCTGATGATCAGTTTCGCTGCGCTGGGGATTGTGTTGGTAAAAAATCTGTTTCCGGATCAGAGTGTGCTCCTGCAAGCGGCGGCTTTGATAAAAGCACAGGTCGGCTCAGTGTCCATGAACGAATGGGCTGATCTGTTGGCGCGTATCGCTCATCATCCCCAGTCTTTCCCGAACGAACTGTCTGCTGGTTTAGCTGAACTCTTGGGCAGTGATTGGGCTTCAAAACTGAGCTTTCTCAACTATCATGGCAATATCGATCCTGAGCGTATTTTACCCGGCGTTTTGCTTTTTAGCATTCCTGCCGGCCTGCGCGGTCTCATTCTCGTGGCGTTGGTGGCTGCTGCCATGTCCACCTTCAATGCCATTACCAATTCCACCACTGGCTTCTTGACGCGAGATTTATATCAAGGCTACCTCCGCAAAAATGCCAGTAATAAGGAATTGATTTACATTACTTATTTTTTTGGTGCGCTAGTAAATCTGCTTGGCTTTGCCATGGCTTATTCCACTCGCAGTATCAATGATATTTGGGGCTGGATTACCATGGGCCTCGTGGGAGGCGTCACTGTGCCCACGGTGTTGCGTTTATATTGGTGGCGATTTAATGCGGGAGGATTCGCCATTGGCACGTTAATTGGTTTGGCAGCAGCTTTGTTGCAACGGTTTTTTATTCCACACATGCCCGAATGGCAACAATTGGTTTATGTCATTATCATCGGCACATCGGGCAGCATTATTGGCACCTATTTAACGCCGCCAACCAATCTTGCTGTACTCGAGCATTTTTATCGCACCACCAGACCGTTTGGCTTTTGGAAACCATTGCTTGCCCTTCTTTCCCCAGCAGAAAAGTCTGCCATGCAAAAAGAACAGCGCTATGATCTAATCTCGCTACCTTTCGCCTTTGGCTGGCAATTTTGCATCCTCATTTTGCCTATGCAACTTGTTTTAAAACAATTTCACGATGCCATAGTGATAGCCTCAATTCTGATCATATCGTTGCTTGGGCTGTACCTTTTCTGGTATCGTCAGTTGCCGCCTGCACCAAGCGATTCTATTCGATGAAAAAAAGATTAACGCTCTTGGTCAGAGTATGGCTGCCGCATTTCGGTGATTGGCGACAACCTTTAAATTATTCCAAAAATGAAATTAAGACGCTGGCAAAACATATTTGGAGTCTTTTAGCAATTCTTAAAATTTCCCTTATCTTATTTGTATTTCAATTGCCATGCTTTAAAAAAAGTCTTGAATTTGAATTATTAATTTTGTAAAATGATACCGATGAAACTATAAAAGCTAAGGTGCGTAAATTATCACCGCTCTTAATAGAGAAAAATTTATTTATCAATTTTCTATTTTACTTTTTCTTTAATTATTTCGGCTCATTGTCAAGCAAATGGAATTTCACTTATGGTAGATTTAAAAAAATTTAAAGGACTATTTTGGCGAGATGGAGAACCGCTACCTCAGAACCTTTCACCGGAATCTGTCGTTCCCCTCGAACCGTTGAACATTCCTAATGTACCATTGAGCACTTCGGCCGAGGTCGACTCGGAATTCTTTGACGCCATCGAAAAAGAACTGGCTAAGTCCATGCCCATCGAATTTGTTGAATTTTATAATCAGATGTCGGTTATCAATGAGAAATTTTCGAATCTGGATGGAGCCACTCGCTATCAGCTTGCTTTTCATGCTGCTCAAACGGCATTAAAAACCAGAAAACAAAATCTGACTCCTGCCAGTCTGCTCAAAGCTATCGGTGAAGTGGTAAAAGTCCTGGATCGAGAGAAACAGGAATTCCGTGCTCAAAATGAACAGGGCTATCAATCCAACCTGGCAGGCGTGCAAAAAAAAGCGCAGGAAATGAGCCTGGGCATTAAAGATCGAGAGAATCGATTGCAGGCGCTGCAAAAAGAGCTTGATGCCTTTCTCGCCGCCAAAAGCGCTGAGAAGAAAAAGCTCGAGGATGAACGGACACAATTGATCTCGCAGCGAGTCATTGCTGAAGGAGAAATAAACCAACTGGGGCAGAAAAAAGCTGAACGCGAGACAAAATTTAACGCAGCTCTGGAAGCACATCGTCAGCGGCTGGATGAGCTGAAATCAGAATTAGCAGAACATCTGAAAAATATCAAATAGTTTGGAGGAAAAACAATGAATGAAATGCCTACTTTGCCGGGGGCGGATAAAGTAACTACTTTTCTTTCGAAAAAGCAAAAAGCCTGGGGGAATGTGGGAACGCTAATCGTTTTAGGAATGCTGGCGGTTGGCTTTTACGTGGCGGCTCCCTATCTGATTAAATTACTTGGCCTGGCGATAACCATAGCCGGCAAGACGCTTGTTCTGGGAATTTTAGTCGGTCTGGCAGCAATTCTTTGGTTTTTATTTTCCAGTAAGAAATTCCGCGCCATACTCTGGTATCTGAGGGTAAAATTTTATCGGTGGTTCACCTCGCTGATGATCAAATCGAATCCGCTGGATATTATCTATGCCTATGTAAACGAGTACCTGAGCGAAAAGCTGAACACCATCCGTAATGCAGCTGATCATGTTTATGGCATTCGAAATGAGATCAAAAATAATATTGCCAACTATCGTTCTCAAATCAATGAACGAGTCCAGCAAGCTGACGCCTTAAAAAGTCGTTTTTATAAAAATGAGCAATGGACCAATGAAGACAAGCGTTTTCAATTTCAGAAAATCAGCAGCGAAGCTGGCATGCTGCAAACCAACCTGAATAAGTCAGAGAAACGATTCGACCGAGCAGAGAAATATTGCCAGATCATGAAAAAGATGCAGCAGGCATTTGAATTCTACCGTGACAAGACCAAATTTTTTGCTGACACGCTCTCTGCCGATTACCGCGAGGCTCAAGCCATGGCCAAAGCTACTCAAGCCACCAGCAGCGCGCTGGGCGGAGATGCCCGGGTCGATATTTACGAGCAGTCGGTCAAATACGTTCAGGGACAGATTGCCCTGTTCACCGGTCAGGTCGATCGCTTCATGGAAGTGGCGCCGCAGTTTATGGCTGAATCCGAGATCCACGATATGGTCAGTGAAGATGCTATGATGAAGACGTTGGATCAATGGGATCAAGCCACCGAGCAACTGATGGAGCAAGCCGAAAATATTGGCAAGGCGGGACAAGCTTTGTCATCAGGTGACACCAATCAGGCAGTTGCCATCGTCATCAGTACTGAGCAAAAGCAGTTGGTCCCGATTCAAGCGAGCAAGAATGAAGAAAAGAAAAAATATACCTGGTAATAATTAAAATCCAAACTCCAAATCACCAATTCCAAAGAATATTTGATTTTTAGTGTTCGACAGTTCATTCCTTTTTCGAGATGGTCGGGAGTGCTGAAAATGACTATTGTTTTTTGGGGATGGTGACTATTGGAATTTTTGATAAAGTCAATTCGCTGATAAATCAAAGGAGACATAAAATGGCAGATCAATTTGGAGCAAAAGAATCAAAAGGGGGATTGACGACCTTTGCCAAATTGCTGATTGGCATTGTCATCATTGCGATGGTGGCCTACGTCGGTTGGAAATTTCTTCCCAGCGCCGGCGGCAGTGATGAGCTACGAGTCCATTTGGTTACCTATTCTGGCATGGCGCCCGGACCATATTTCAATAATGGTCTGTCGCCGAATCCAGATTCGCGCTATCAAAAAGAGTACGGTTTGAAAGTGAAATTTACGGTGATTGATGTTATCCCCGACGCCATCCAAGCCTGGAAAGCTGGCAAATTGGATATTGTCGTTCTGACGGTTGATTCTTATCCCATCGGCTTGCAGGAGCTATTATCTTTTAATCCCCGCATATTTTATTTAACCGACAAGTCGCAGGGTGCAGACGTCATTATCGCTTCGGCAGAAGTTAAATCTGTTGGCGATTTAAAAGGCAGAAAAATTGGCTATGTGCCGGCTACTCCCTCACAATGGTTTTTGCTGAACATGCTCAAAGCTGCTGGCATGACCATGACAGATGTCGAAGGCATCGAATTCATGGAAGTGCCACAGGTTTTCAAGGCTTTTGAAACTGGTCAATTGGAGGCAGCCGTAGGCTGGTCGCCGGACGATATCGCTGTTCGCAACCGTGTGCCGGGCGCTCATATTTTGAAGAGTACCAAAGAGGCATCGGAAATGTTGTTTGGTATCATGTTCACCAGCCAGGATCTCATCGATAAGCGTCCGAATGACCTCAAAGCGTTTCTGGAAGGCTGGATGAAAGCAGCAGCCGAACTGAATGCCAAACCCTCAGCCAAAGCAGCCGCGGCCAAAATAATGACTGCCGGCTATAGCGGCACCACCGAAGATTATTGGCTGGAAACTTTTGACAATGTCCGTTTTGCCACCTATGGCGATAACGTGGCGTTCTTTGGCCTCAATCCTAACTACAAAGGCGTGACTGCGGAAATGGTCTATGATGAAGCCTGCAAAACTTATCAAGAACTTGGCTTTGCCTCCTCCAATCTCCCGCGCTGGCGAGTTGTTTCCAGTGTTGCGACCATTAATGCCATCTCGTTAGCCGGGCCGGAGCATTTAGCTCAATCGCCGGCAACCTTTACGCCACCCACCAGCAGCATGCTAAAACAACCAGCCGTAGCGACAAAAATCGTGCGCATTAACTATGATTTCGACTCGTCGGTTTTGCGGCCCACTGAAAAATTAAAACTGAAAAACGAGTACGGACAAATTGTCGCCATGAACGCCAATTCACGTTTTCGTATCATTGGATTTACAGATAACATAGGCGACCGCGATTACAATATTCGCCTATCGCGAAGCCGAGCCAAAGCGATTGTTAATTTCTTTGTGGAAACGTACGGACTCCATCCGAATCAGTTCATTTATGACGGCAAAGGTCCTGATCAGCCAATCGCGCCTAACGATACGGAAGAAGGTCGCGCTTTGAATCGCAGGGCTGAGTGTTCGTTGTTGTAGGAAATTGTGCTGTGATGCGTAATGCGTAAGGCATGAGTTTTGAATGGTACAGTGCAAAAAATATCAAGTGAAATGTGAGAATTCCGTTCTCGACTGTCCTGTCGCGTTTTATAAAAAAAGATCCTTGCAAATTCGTGTCAAGGGCGATTTTCGCGTTCGATAAAACTTTTTTTCAGGAGAGAAGCGTGTCATCTTTAATGGAGTTGCGAGGCAGCGTGCCAAAAGCCACCCGACTGCAGATCGCGGCGATTGGTCTGGCTGCCATTATCTTAGTGTGGTGGTTAACAGTTGCCCTAAAGATTTTCAACCCCAAAATTATTCCCACGCCCTTTGCTATTCTCAGCTGTTTGCCGGAATTAGTGCAGCGTGATCAGATGTTTCGCCACCTGTTTCTTACTATTTTTATGAACGGGCTGAGTTGGTTTGAAGGCGCAGCCATTGCCTTGCCTATTGGTTTTGTCATTGGATTGTTCCCGCTGTTCAGCGCGCTGTTTGGTGGCTATATTCAAGCCACGCGCTATATTCCGCTTACAGCAACAATCGTCCTGTTTATGGCCGCCTTTGGCATTTACATGTTTATGAAGGTACAGTTTCTCACCTTTGCCATCTTGGTCTATTTGATCACCGCCGTCGTCTTTCGCGTCCAGGAAATTCCACAGGTTTATGTCGAAGCAGTGAAAACACTGGGCGCCAACAAATGGCAAATTATTAAGACCGTTTTTATTCCGCAGGTGCTATCCCGCGTCTTTACTGATTTCATCAACATTGTCGCCATTAGCTGGACCTATGCCATTTATGTGGAGCTGATCAACAAGCAGGAAGGTGGCATTGGCGCCTTGATCTACAATCTCTATTTCCGCCAGAATGAGACGGAAAAGCTGTATGCGTTGATTCTTATCATGGTTGCAGTAGGATTTTTGTTCGATCAATTGCTGCGTTTAGCCGATCGAAAAGCCTTTCCCTACAAGTACATTTAGTGGAGGACCTAGTGGCTTACCTATTCAATAACACCACCCTACCTGACATTATCGAGCTACAGGATATTTCCACCAGCTTTGACGGGGGCAAGACATTTATCATCAAAAATCTGAATTTGCTCATCGAAGATATTCCCGATGCTGGAGAGTTTGTAGTGATATTGGGAAAATCTGGTTGTGGTAAGACCACAATTCTTAAATACATCGCTGGCTTAACCAACCCAACTTCAGGAAAAATCCAGATTCATGGCAGAGACCGCTCTCAAGAGGTCCCCATCTCGATGGTTTTTCAAGAGCCTTCGGCGCTGGAGCACTACACCGTGTTGAAAAATGTCATGCTGCCACTGCTGTACCGCCAAGTATCAGAACATGAAGCTGTCGAGCGGGCAATGAATATGATTAAAGCAGTGGGACTGGAAGGTCATGAACAAAAGTACGCCAAATTTGGCAAACTTTCCGGCGGACAATTGCAGCGAGTGGTCATCGCCCGCAGCCTGATCGCCAATCCGGGTATCATCCTGATGGACGAACCGAACCGCGGACTCGACAACGAAACCGCATTGCAGATCGACTTGTTGGTGGGAAACCTGTGGCAGCAATTGCAATCAACTATCATTTTGGTCACTCACGATATTGAACAAGCGGTATTTTTAGGGACCAAAATTTACGTCATGGGTGGCAAACCAGCCAGCATTGTCGAAGAATTTAATGTGAATCTCCCCTTTCCCAGAACTCGCGAAACCAGACGAACGGATAGCTTTCTGCAGCTAAAAAATAAAGTCGAAGATTTTATGTTTGCGCTGTAGCGGCAGCAAAAGTTTGATTGCCAGCGTTGAAGAGGTTGAGAGCTTCTTTATCAAACAGGATGATCTTAAACAGATAAACGCCAATCACTCAAATGTTAAAGGA
>CAZNDR010000090.1:0-11427 GCA_964571835.1 uncultured Cytophagia bacterium
GTTGTTAAGTCTATTATGCGGATTAAATATGAAGTGCAGAAATTTTGTAATTGACTGGAAGTTGCTATGTTTGTATTATGACGAATCATATCCCAAAAAAATTTTTTAACATTAGAGCTGGCTAAATTTACAGCTAAATAAACCAAGCAAATTTTATTTTAAGCATTGCCGCCCTTATTTTCATGAGGTGTGTAGTGGGCTAAAATGTCCCCAACTTTTTGGGCTCTGGTATTGCTATGGTATTTATCATCAACAACGACAATTGGACCGAGGGCGCAAGCGCCAAGACAGTTGACAGTTTTGAGCGAAAAAAGCAGGTCTTCAGTCGTTTCATTAGGCTCGATTTTTAATCGCTTTTTTGTTTCGTCAAGCACTTGACGGGCGCCGCGAACATGACAAGCAGTTCCTTGACAAACTTGCACGACATGCTTGCCCCGCGGTCTTAGGCTAAAAGATGAATAAAAAGAGGCAATACTGTATAAATCTATGAGAGGTATTGCTAATTTTTCTGCAACGAGTCGGAGTTCTTTTTCCGGAAGGTAGTTATGAACAGCTTGAATTTCCTGCAGAATGGGGATGATCGCTTTTCTATTACCTCGATTCGCCTCAATAATTTCCTCTATTCTTGATTCAATCATGCCTTGTCCTTTCAAAATTATTCTGTTTCCACAATTTGAATAAGATTATTAGGCAAATTAAGGTGCTAACATACAAAATTTTTAATAAAGATGCAACAAGTTTTTGGTCGAAGATGGGTTTTTTCGAGCGATGCACTTTTAAAAAGACGGGAGATTAGGCATTTCTTTACTTAGCTTCTAAAATTGCGGCTGCTAACAGCGGCAGTAAAATTTCATGATGCCCTGTAAAATAATAACCTGTGCCCCCGCTTTGCGTTGGTCTTTGTACAATATTTACCTGAGGACGGTAATGACGCAGCATGTCAAAATTAGCGGTAATAAAGCCGTGCGCCGCGTGCCCCAAATTACGAACGACCGTCAGTGCTTTGAGAAATACCTCAGGTAAAACGACCGCTGAGCCGAAGTTCAAGACGATGGCATCTTTTTCCAACTTTGCTACCTGCTGGCAATATATTTTGTAATCTCGATAAGATAGGGCACCAATAGTTTCGCCTTTTGAGTTGGCGTGCTGATGAATAATATCGGTGCCAATCGCCACGTGGACGGTAACAGGAATATTAAGCCGATAGCCAGTTGCCAGCAGGCTTAAATTTTTATGAGGACAATTGGCTTCTGAGATTTTTTTGCCCACTGCTTCGCCGTAGCCGGATTCATTTTCTATTCCCTGTTCTAGGGCGTCATTAATAAATTGTGGCGTTTCCTGTACCATGCCGAAACTGCCATCGTTCAGCGCCTCGGCGACATCTTCGGAAGTAGTGCCCCACAGTGCCACTTCCGTATCGTGAATTACGCCGGCACCGTTTAATGCCAAAGCTTTGATAATGCCTTCTTCCATGAGCTGAATAATGATTGGACTCAAACCACATTTGATGACATGAGCTCCCATCATCAGAATAATTTGCTTTTCATTGTTGAACGCGAAAACAATTTTGCCCACCAAAGCTTTGAAATCTGCACCAATCAGTATATCGGGCAGGTTCGCTAAAAATTGCCCAAGGCTGTCTCCTTTTTGGAAAGGCTTCGCAAACGAAGCAATATTGACTTTACTGTGGCGATTTCTGATGGAGTATGTCTTAATTTTATTCAGATTTATTTGTTCATATTTGGACATAATTTTTCCTTTTTAAAATGCTTAAATTGCCGTTTTAACAAAATGCCTATCTTCCCTCAAATGAATTAAAATAGCTAAGATAGCTGGAGTTTATTTTTTTTGATTTTAGTCAATTTAGTCAATTCCAGTTTTAATCATTTAGTACGCCTTCCATTTTTTCCAATTCAGCCGTAATGTAGCCGATGATGATTTTGCTTTTCATCTGTACGGGAATTTTTCGTTCATCATCGGTGAGCCAAACCAGCAAGCGGCCTTTGCTTTTAAAAATACCACTGGCACGCAAAATTGGCTCGACCACAAGACAGTCAAATTTGCCAGCTCTAACTTTAATCGTTTCTCGTTTGTGGACTTTTATCTCCAGTGGGTAAAGCTTATTGTCAGCATGATTGTCGAGGAAAAGCGATTTGCCTACCTGCAGCTTTTGGGTGCGAATAAAATAAAATGAAGTCAGAACATCCTGCACGCAGGGCGGGATTTGCAGGCTGTCTCTGCTATTGCTTACCGCCCAACCATGAATCTGGTCGTAATCGACAATTTGATGGGCGCGGTATGTGCCTTCTTGCAGGTGTTTTTCGAAGCCCCACGTGTACAAACCATTTTTGTCCAGATATGAAATCACTTTATCTCTCACTTTAAAAAAGGCCGAAAAAAAGCTGCTGGATCGAGCTTCGGTTTGAATTTGAAAACATTCCCTGTGCTGACGAGTTACTATGTTGGGAATGGACATCGTCGATGAGCCGGCCACAACGACGCCATAACGAATAACAAAACTCAACTTTTCTCCAACGGTGAAGGCAAAATTGGGAATGACACGGTTTAATGATTGGCTTGCATCAAAATAAGCAAATTTATTTTTTTTTAAATTGATGGGCAGACGAATTTTATTGACGGTATCATAAGGAGCAGCTTTGGCTATTTCATCATCAATATTGATGACTTTATCACTCGTGACAGAATCCAGATACGATTCCGATTGAAACGAATCAATCCTCATTGAATTTTGGAGCAGCGTATCGGTGGCAGTTTTTTGAGATAAAGGCTTTTTGAGCTGCTGGCTATTTTGCTTGATCTTTGCTGAATCTTTTTTTGTTTGACTGGTCCGTTGTGCGCCAGCCAAATGCGAACTGTCAACCACGGCAACCAGTGCAATCAAAAAAATGAGGCTTAAATTTATTTTAGAAGGTGTTATGAACATAATAATTTGTTGTCAATTTGTTTTTTTAAATCCGGCACAATGCGCTCTAATTCTCGATTAATGTGATTAATCACTTGGCGATAAAAAGTCAAACTTTCACCGATGGGATCTGTGATAGGCATATTTTTTTGTTCACTTTCTGGCAACGCAAAATTAGTCAACAAAACAATTCGGCTTTGACAATCAGGGAAAAGTTGATCTAGATAATTTTTGTGAATCCCCGTCATCACTAAAATAATGTCTGCCTCTCTCATCATGGCGGCGGTGACGCCTTTTGATCGATGCGCCAAAATATCGACGCCTTTTTCTTTTGCCACTGCTATCGCAAAGGGCGTGGCTGGGCTACCACTAATTCCCAACGTGCCGGCGGAATGGATTTTTATTTTATCTCGGTAAAGCAGATAAAGTTTCTTCTTTAATAATCCTTCAGCCATCGGGCTGCGGCAGGCATTGCCTGAACAAACTAACAGGATGACAAACTTCTTTTCTTTTTTTTTCATAAAGCAGCTTTTAATCGCTTTTGAATTTCTGATTCAGAAATGACACCCTGGCGCAAAATTTCAATTGATTTGTTGACAACTGAAACCACGGTCGATGGGGTAGCTGAACTTGTTTTGCCTCCATCGATTATCAAATCAAGCTGATCACCAAAAATCTTCTCCACCTCGCTAGCGCAGGTCGGATTGGCCTTCCCTGAAATATTAGCGCTGGTTGAGGTAATGGGAAAGCCTGTTGCTTTGAGCAGGGCTTGACAAATTTTGTTAGTCGAAATTCTGATGCCGATGGTGTATTGCCCGCCATTCAATAAATTGCTCAATGAACTTTTTGCGCGAAAGACAATAGTCAATGGTCCGGGCCAAAAATTAGCAGCCAGCGCAGCCGCGATGTTTGGAAAATCGGCAATCAAAGTTTTGACCTGTTGAATGCTTTCAGCTAATACTAAAATCGGTTTTTTTTCTGCTCGGCCTTTAAGTTTATAAATTTTTTCCACTGCCGAATGATCCAGGGCGTTTACGCCTAAACCATAAACAGTTTCAGTGGGGTAACCGATAACTCCGCCGCTTTTTAAAATATCGGCGCCAAGCTGGATCAATTCAGGTTCGGGAAAATTAGCATTTATTTTTACCATGGCCATAGTTCGCCTGAAGGTGGAATGAGCATGTTTTTTAAATCAATGAATCAACCATTTTGATTTGGTGGATGACGCCTTCGAGCCTATCATCCCACTTTTAAAAAAACGACTGGCAAAAAAAATCGCGTTTACTCATTTTAGCTTCCTGACCACAGCTTCGAAAACCGTTTCCGCTTTGATTTCGGTCATGCATTTGAAGTGACCTAAAGGACATGTTTTCCCACCATGGCTTCCACAAGGCCGACAGCTTAGCTCCGTTTCAAATATGTGGTCATTTTTCCGAAACGGAAAATAGCCGAACGATCTTACCGTGGGTCCGAAAAAAGCGAAAACATCGGTTTGCATGGCGTTGGCTAAGTGAAGGGCGCCACTGTCGTTGCAAATCATCAAATTGCATTTTTTGATCACGGCTGCTGTTTCCAAGATACTCAAACTGCCGGCGAAATTGAGCGCTTCGGCGCCCGATTTTAAAATAATGTCGTGGCAGAGCAGGTGCTCTTGCGCCGAGCCGGTGAAGATCAAGTTGTATTTTTTATCGTAGAGCAGCCGGCTTAAATGCGCATAATGGGAGAGAGGCCAGCGTTTTGTCGCCCACGCCGAGCCGGGAGATACGGCAATCAGCGGCCGATTATTGAACGGCAAGGAAGCTAAAATCTGGTCCAGTTTTGCCTCGGCTGAACCATCGGGATAAAGTTCAGTTTGCTGAGAAAATTGTCGTTCACCAAATGCCGAAAGCAGAAATAGGTTCTTCTGAATTTTATGTCCGTTGCTAAGATGAGGTACCTTAAAGGTTAAAAACTTCGCTGCCAGGCCACGGTCGAAACCCAATCGCTGCTTGATGCCGGACAGCAGCATAATAGATGCTGTCGTCACTGAACTGTGCGGCGAAATCGCCAGATCATATTTATTGCTGCGCAACTGCCCAATGGTTTTAGCCAGGGAAAATAGCTTATTTTTTCTTTTATCGAAGGTCAAAATATTTTCAATAAAAGGATTATTGGCCAGCACTTCTCTTGTCTGGGGAATGACCAGCACATCAATTTTTGCCTGAGGAAATAATGCTTTGCTCGCCCTAATCAGCGGCGTAATCAGGACCACGTCTCCCAAAAATGCCGTTTGTATGATTAATATGTTAAAAAACTCCACTCACTCCTCACTCAATGGATTAAACTTTGGTAAAGCTCGATATTTTTTTGTACGTTAACTTCGATGTCGAAATCTTTCACAGTGCGCAATGAATTGTGGCCTAATTTTTTTCTCAAATCTGCATGAATGACCAGTTGGCGAATCGCTTCTGCTAAAGCTTGTTCATCGTGCGGAGGCACCAATATGCCGTTTTGTCCGTGAATCACAATCTCGGGAATGCCGCCACTTTTGCAGGCGACAATCGGCAGACCCACTGCTTGAGCGTCTAAAATTGAGGTGCCCAATCCTTCCCATCGCGAAGCAAGCACAAAGATATCAAAAATTTTTAAAAATGGTCCAATGTTTTCTTGAAAACCAGTGAAGATAAATCTTCCCTGCAAATTTAAGTGTTCGGCCAACTGATAAATTTTTTCTCTTTCCGGTCCATCGCCCACTGCGCAAAAGGTGACATCAGGACATTTTTCCAGTACCATTTTCGCTGCCTTCAATAAATTGGGATAATCTTTGTGGCCAGCCATTGCAGCAACAGTTCCAACGATGAGATGATCTTCAGAAATTCCCCACTGTTTTTTTAAATCGGTCAGTGGAGCAATGGCGCTAAATTTGTGAATATCTATTCCGCTACGGATAGTTAACAATTTTCCCGGCTTAATATTGTGCTGCAAAAGAACCTTTCTGATGGCATCTGAAATACAAATAATTTTATCTAATAATTTTGTGTGATATTTAATTTGACTGAACAGGTTTTTTTTTAAGTGAAAATCAACCCGGCGCACAGCAACCAACTTCAACTTTGGCTGGAAAAGTTTAGCCCATAAGCCCACTGTCAACGCATGCGATGAATGGAGGTGCAAAATATTAAAATCATGTTTTTTGCTCAGACAAGAAATGCGCCAGCCGGCAACAACATCTATTTCGCCTCGCATCGATATCGGGAAGCAGGGCAGCTTTTTGGTCACAAAATATTTTGCCAAAACTGAATGTGGTTGACAGACAAAGGCGGTAACATAATTTTTTGCCAGCAGTGCTTCAAACAAATAGACTGCCTGCTGTTGCCCACCGCGCCACAACTTTTCCGAATCAATGTGCAGGACTTTTATCTGCTTTTTTCCCATAGTTTCAAGTATTTTAAGTACACGCCGAATGCGGAATTATATGCCAAAAGAAGGCCATATTTCCCATCAAGAAAGCCCGCTTGCCAATAATACATTTTAAAAAATCTTACACCGCCTCGCACCAGAGCGCCCACGAAAGATGCTGTTTTCCCGTTGGCAAAGGCCTGTTCTGCTGCTAATTCAGCATATTTATCCATTTTTAAAATATGGGACTGCACGGTTGGATAGGTATAATGAAAAAGCGGTTCTTCAATTCTGCTAATTGTTCCAGCCAGTTCAACGCCCTCATGGATAGGTTTGTCATTAAACGCGCCGTAACGCCGGTCAAATAAGCGCAATGGGTAATCGCGTTGCCAGCCGCAAAAGGCGATTTTTTTGCCAAGATAAAAAGAGCGACGTTTGAGCCGATAGCCAACAGCTTGAGGATTGGCGAGCTCTTTTTCAATACGATCTTTCAGCGCTGGTGAAACCTCTTCGTCGGCATCGATGGAAAGAATCCAATTATGGCTGGCGTGTTTGACAGCCACATTTTTGGTGCAGCCGTAACCGAGCCACTCGGACTGAAAAAATTGACACTTGAATTGTCGGCAAATCTTCTCTGTTTTGTCGGTTGAAAATGAATCCACCACTACGATTTCATCCACCCAGTCCAGTGATTTCAGACAGCGGGCGATATTGGTTTCTTCGTTTTTCGTGATAATGGTGGCGGAAATTTGTTGTCGTCTGTCAGTTTTGAAAACAGCCTTTGATGGTAGAATTATTTTGCCCTTAATCATTTTGCCATTACTGATAAGTTTACTACAATTATTTAACCGCTAAATCTTCACACCTTTTTTAGTAGTATATAATTTTTAAAACCGCCAATCTGTCTTCCGCCGGTAAACAATTTTTCAAAGAGGCTGAGAAAACGATATTTTAATCGCTCGTGTTTGTGAGGTTCACGGTATCGATTTATCGCGCCCGAATAATGTAACTTATCCTGCCAATCAAATTGAGCGATTTTTTCTGCCATTACTTTGGGATGACTTTCGGTAAATTTTTTCAATAGAGTCAAGGGACCGTAATCGAATTCGGTGGGCGCTTTGTTATAATAAGCTTTTGCCCGCCGAGCACCCCAATGGACTGAATCCAGGGCGCGGCGTTTGTTCTGCATCAAATGCGGAGGCCGCACCCAGCCGTAATGGTAAATCTCAGCCTCGACCGCGGCGACTTTTAACTTATGGTGTCCTGTTTCCTGACGCGGGCTGTCGAAGTATTCAAAGCGCCGGAACGACTGGGCGCTCTGCCAGGAAAAAATATCGGGCCGATGGCGGATGATTCTAATTTCATGGGGATACCAGCCGTGCCCGCCATGATAGTGATAATAGTCTCCCCAGAAATGTTTGTAGCGGAACAGCAGTCCTTCAATTTCCTGCTTGTCCAAAAGTTGCTGGCAGCGCTGTTTTATGACCGGCAAATATTTTTCATGAACCACTTCATCGGCTTGCAAATAAAACAGCCAGTCGCCATTGCACTGCTTCATGGCAATGTTGGTTTGAATAGCATTGATCACGCCTTTGTTGAAATATTGTTCTTCCCAAACTGTGTCGATTATTTTTAATTTCTCACTGCTCAGAGCTAAAATTTTTTCCCGCGTATCATCGTCTTCGTCGCCTTTGCCGACGGCGATGACAAATTCATCTAATAGGGGTAAGATCGATTTAATCGATTCGACCACAGGATAATAAAGTTTAATTCCATTCCTTACAAACGAAAAACCGCTGATCTTCATTTTATATCCTCAGGACTCAGAACGAAATCTACTTACTTAAGCAGCAGCAAGATAATTGTTCATTGCTAATTTCTTCTGCCTGGCGGGGATTCTCTAATCCAGCAGGAGCGCGGTAGCGGCCGCGCGCTATTTCTTTTAAATTTTTATAATGATAATCTTTATTTACTCGCTCACCGTTTTTGTGATGCGGTGGGTGATATAGATGAATCGGGAACTCGTCGCGTGAAATATTTTTGCCTACAATTCCTATTTTATTGAGCCGATTGCCGACATCATCATCTTCATGACCCCAGCCGATATAGTTTTCATCATAACCATTAATCTTGATGAAATCTTTTTTATTAATCGCCACCGCACCGCCGCGGAATTTGGCTCCGTGCTTCCGCAGGTTCAATAATTTTAAAAAGTAATATAACTTATCCTTTCGATATTGGCGCTGAATTTTTTGTAATTGTTCCGCTGCAACAATTGAGTCAAACGCAAATTGTGAGACGACATTTTCATTGATTCGCTTGGTCTGTTGCTCAGTTAAACGCAGCGGATAACAGACATTAAATCTTTGCGGATGATAATTTTCGACAAAAGTCAAAATCAGATTTTTTGTCAAAATCAAATCCTGGTCTAAAAAAATCAAATAGTCGCCTGTGGAACAGCGCACGCCGTTATTGCGATTTCGAGCCAAGCGAAAACCTTGGTCTGGCTGACGGACATATTTAATTTTAAACGGTGCCAGAGGCAAAAATTCAGCAATGGCACCTTTTAGATTTTCTGATGAACCATCGTCGGCGATAATTAATTCGTCTGGTTTTGCCGATTGATTCAACAGAGAAAGCAAAGCAAACCGCAAAAAATATGGCCGATTTTTTGCTGGCAAAATAACCGATGTTTTGAGCATAGTGGCTACTATTTTTTTTTGCCAAGTACAGCTAAGTCAGCTAAAGAAAATTGGCAGTGAGGAAATTGATTAATAAAATCCCTAATCCAATGATATTTTTTGTCCACAATTAGATATTGTTTTAGCTCCTGCCAGAAGGGCACAAGTTCTCGCCACCATTTCATTTGAAAATTGCGTTTTCTAATTTTCAACAGATGGATCATAAACATCTTTGATAACAAATCGATCTCACGTTTTGTTTTGGCAAAATTGTTGGAATAGAACTCATAAATTTCTTTTAAAATTGTCAATCCCTGAATGAGAAAACTTGAATTGCCGGCAGGATTTTTCGTGTTGAAATAAATAGCAGCAGCGACTTCAAAGGGTATATTTTTTTTTACTAGCGATTGCATGGTTCGTTGCACCACTAAGAAATAATATTTGTCTAAATTGTCCTGAGCGAATTGCTTGGTCATGCTTTGCTGGTGCGTTCGCCACAAGCACAAATTTTTTGGCATCGCCGCGACTTTTCCGGCGGCTAAAAGTTTGGCGTGCAATTCAATATCTTCGCCATGCAAAATGGCTAGGTCATAACCGCCGCAATCAATTGCCGCCTGCTTCCTGTACATAACCGTGGAATGAATAAGACAATTTCCAAAAGTCAATCGCCAGCGAATTTCCAGATCGCTCAGAGGAACTCTTTTGCAGCGCCGTTTGATTTTGCCCGCTTCGGTTATGATTCCATAATAGCCTCCCAATAAAACTGTTTCGGGATGGGAAGCTAAATAGCTTGCTTGCCAGGCGAATCTCTTTGGCAATGATATATCGTCGGCATCGAGAATAGCTACGTATTCCCCTCTTGCCTCCTTCAGGCCGACGTGACGAGCATAAGTCAAGCCTCGGTTTTTTTTAAATTTTATCAGACGAAAGCGCGAATCTTGGCTGACATATTTTGTGCAAATCTCAAGGCTTTTATCAGTTGAACCATCGTCAATTAGCAGCGCTTCAAAATTGGTGAATGATTGGCGAATGAGACTGTCTAAGCATTGGGCCAGATATTTCTCACCATTGTAAATGGCGACCATGGCTGTTATTTTTGGATTCATGGGGACATTTCCTGCACAGATTTTCCAGCCTTACCCGTAAGTCCCATCTGGGCAAAGGCGAGCTGAAAACGCTTGTGCCAAGTGTGATCTCGCTGGCATCGTTCGTATCCTGCTTTTCTAATTTTCTCTCGCTCTGGCTCATGACGCAGATAATATTTTATTTTTTCAATCAGATCGTCAACGCCAGAATAGCAGACAATCTCTTTTCCAATCTCATAAAATGCCTCCAATTCCTCCATGTATTCGACCATGTAAAATCCACCAGACATGGGAATTTCAAAATCGCGCAACCGAACTTGCAGAATCGGCACAGAGTTTTTGTGAGTTTCGCCGCAGACGGAAAAGCCGAGATTAATTTTACTTCGGCTGTACATTTTGATCATTTCTTCATCAGTGAGAACACCACCAATAACCTGTTGAGGCAAATTGATTTTTTGTCTTGTTGATAACAGCCTTTTAAAATGTTTTGAAAGCTTGTTTTTAGCATTGACTGTTGGGTCAATGTGTTTTTCCCAACCTTTTCCCCAGACTTTAATACTGATGTCATTCTGCAAAATTTGTTGAACATAATCAGGCCGATTTCCGTAGCTCTGACCGATGAAAGTAACATCATATTCTTTTTTTAAATTATAGGGTTTATAAATATGCGGATTAGCCGCCTCCTGGCTGTACACAGGTTTGGCGCCCATTTGTACATAGTCATTCATTCTAAATTTTTCTGGGACCAAACACCAATCATAATGAGGAGAAATTTCTGTTACCAAATGCAATTGATGGGCGCCGTTGCAGTACCAATTTACCGTCACGATTCCCATCTCCTTTATGGTGTCGATGGTTTCAGGTAAAACGCAAGCATCGTAAAAATAACTAAAAAATAAGTCGAGAGGCTTTTTTTCATGCGCTCTGTGGATTTGCTTCAATAATTCTTCTGAAACCTGCGGTCGATTTTTTGTAATAAATGCTGCATTTTTCGATTTTGTGCCATCCAAATGCTGAAAGGTTTCGGCTAAATCGTAATCAAATTCTATCACATCATGCCCCAAATCCAGTAATGGGAACAAAAGATTGTTTCTCCATAAATTGGATTTAAAGGAAGAGTTAGGCGTGGTATCAGAAGCATAAAATATTCGCATTAAAGCTCCTAACGGAATCCAAACAAATGAAAAAAATTAATCGACCGCAGTCTTCTTTACAGTTTAGTCATTTCAAAAATGCCACAGCCATAGTGACAGCCAAAGCTATTAATCAGCTCACTCTCTTTTAATTCGACCTTTTCATGCAAATCACCTTTATCATCGACATAGGAAAAAGAGTCAATTCTAAATTTATTGTTAAGGAG
>CAZNDR010000091.1:0-11323 GCA_964571835.1 uncultured Cytophagia bacterium
AGAGCGCAGAGAAAAACCACGGCGATTAGGCGCATTAGCAAATCAGTTACTAACATATTAAACAGCATGATAGGGAAGGAATAAGCAGCACGGCACTTTTCTTGTTTTTTTATCTGGAATTAATTCCATATCGGGCAAACTATCTCATGTCAATAACCTCAATGGTATCTGGTATTTCAAATTTAAAAAAATTTGCTGGCAAATTTGCCTTCAATTCAAGATTAGTGAGCAGATATTCATTTACATTTTCATTTAAATCAATCTGCTCGATTTTTGCCAAAATTAAATCTCTCACTTCAATCCAGATTTTTATCTGTCTGATAAACAGTTCGTCAACCTTGGCAGTCAACTCGATTAGGTGATATTGTTTATTGTCGATCTTTTCCTTTTTAAGGTAATGCGAGTCGTATTGATCAGAAAAACTCAATAAAATATCTCGCGGCAAATTAATATCTTCTGCCTGGGCAACCTGATCAATAATCACCTGATGGTTGGTCTTCGAATAAGTCCACAAGGTCTTGCCATCGGAGACAATTGTTTGATCATCGGTAAGTATTTTGAATTTATCTTTTCCTTCCAGCCAGATTGTCCCTTTTAGTTCGCTGATATTATCAGTCAGCTTCCAGATAAACTTTTGCTGAAAATCGACTTTGACATTTTTACTCGCTTCATATTTTTTCAGCAATTCTTTGATAATGGCATCTGCCTGGCTGTCGGCTTTTGCCAATCGAAGACTTGGTAATAGTCCAATGGTTAAAATTGCCAGGATAAAACAATTAATTTTATCACTCATTTTTTCCTCACTATTATTTTCTTTTTCTTGCAGCAAAGTTAGCTAAAATAATATTCTCAATATAATCCCATTTCCATCAGTTCATCCTCATCCAGCAACACTTCACGTGCCTTACTGCCATCAAATGGACCAACGTAGCCAGCCGCTTCCAATTGATCCATAATCCGCCCGGCTCTGGCATAACCGATTTTCAACCGACGCTGCAGCAACGAGACCGAACCTTGCTGATGCCTGACCACCAATTTCAGTGCTTCATTGAACAGCTCGTCTTGTTCTTCATCGCCATTGCGACCTAATCGTGAAGCGATCTCGTCAGTTTCTGTGGGCAGCATAAATTTCGGTTCTTGAATTGGCTGCTGGCGCACATGCCCGATAATTCGTTTAATTTCATCATGGGAAATGTAAGCGCCGTGAATACGAATTGGTTCTGGACTGCTCGGTGGCAAAAACAGCATATCACCTTTGCCAAGTAGTTTTTCGGCACCATTCATGTCCAAAATTGTCCGAGAATCGGTTTTTGATGCCACTTGAAAGGCAATACGCGCTGGAAAATTTGCCTTGATTACACCAGTGATAACATCAACTGACGGACGTTGCGTTGCCACAATCAAATGAATGCCCACTGCCCGGGACATCTGAGTCAAACGAGCAATTGGCTCTTCAACTTCACGAGCTGCCGTTAGCATCAAATCTGCCAGCTCATCAATAATCAGCACAATAAAATGTAATGGTTTAAACTCAACTGGCTGTTCAGCTTCAGCAGCCTGAGTCTGCGTGCTGGACTTCACCCATTTATTGTAATCATCGATATTACGCATGCCAGCCTTGGCTAATAATTCATAACGACGTTCCATTTCTAATTCCAAGCTGCGCAAAATGAGCACCGCATTCGCTGGATTGGTTACCACTTCTTCTTTCAAATCATGGCGATAAGTGAGATGATGATATTTCAACGCCGAATAGACGCTCAGCTCAAGTCGTTTGGGATCAATCAAAACGAATTGAAGCTGGTCCGGCGTGGCTTTAAAAAGCATACTGGCAATAATCGTATTCAAGCAGACGCTTTTTCCTGACCCCGTTGATCCCGCAATTAACAAATGCGGCATAGAAGCTAAATCATCCACATAAATATCGCCGGCAATCGTCTTTCCCAGCGCCAGTGTCAAAGGCGAATTACTCGCTCTGAAACGGGCGGTATCAATGACGGCTTTCAGAAAAACCATCGATGATTTTCGGTTGGGTATTTCAATGCCGATAGCTGCTTTGCCCGGGATCGGCGCCACGACACGGATTCTTTTTGCCCGCATCACCAGCGCTAAATCATCAGCAAGACTGGTGAAGCGGCTAATTTTGACCCCTGGCGCCGGCTCTATCTCGAATCTGGTAATAACAGGCCCGGGACTAATTTCGATAACTTTTCCTTTAATGCCAAAATCTGCCAATCGCTCTTCAAGCGTTTTGGCATTGTTCATCAATTCATCCCAAGCCACTTCGTCATCAGTGCGATTGGCTTCATTAAGTATGGCCGCCTCTGGGAAATTATATTTTCGAGAAACATTAATTCTTGGTGGCTTTTCATTGAGAACCTCGGTTTTGGGCCTTTCAATTTCTTCATCGTTCCAGTCTTCTTTAAATGCGATAGGCAAAGGTTTTTTCATCGGCTCAATTTCCGGCTCTTGTTCAGGCAGCCGAATCTCAGGCAAATCTCCTCGGATTTTCAAAGGTTGTTTGGGATTAGAAGGAGTCTCTGCCCCGGCTGACGCAGATCGTTTCGGTTTGAACCGGCGGCGATTATATTTCCTGCCGATAAATGCACTCGCCAAAGCTAGCCAGTGAAAGATTCTTACCTTGATCGATCCGAGCTTAACGTCAAAGAGCCATAACAGCGTGACAATCACTATGGTAGGGTAAAAAATGATCGAACCGGCGGTGCCCACCAATTTGAAAAATTGTTTCCCCAAAAAACCGCCGATAATCCCCCAGGGCACGTCATTCAATTCAATCGGGCCCTTCTCTGGGATCCCTGTTGATTGGGCGGTGTTTTTAATTATTTCGAATAAAGCCAGACCAACGGAAAAATAGATGCTGAAAAGCAAAGCGTAAGCCGTTATTTTGAGCAAAGAATTAATTTTTTTGATAAGAATTAAATTTATCCCCCATGCAAAAACTAACATGGGAAAAATAAAAGCGGCATAGCCGATGGTTTTGGAAAAAAGCGTTCGAGAAACCCAATCACCCGCAAATCCCATGCTGTGAGCCACCTCTTCCTGGTTCGGCATTGGCGCTGCACTGGTAAGGTGGAAAAGAAGGCTTAGAAAAACAAACATGCCCAAGGACATGAGCAATATGCCGATTATTCTAATCTTCTTTTTTAGCGTCATTCTCGAGTCCTTCTAATTGATTTCTCGACCCTGGTCTCAATTTCCCTTTTGGTCGGCTAATATTATTTTCCCATTTTGACAAATCGGTACTACCTGAGCCGTGTCGAGCGCCGCACAAAGCGACAAATCATTCGCCTGCCCAATGGCTATTAAACGCTGACCGTGCGAGGAGCGATAAAGCATAGCTAACAGATCGCCGGCATACCGTTCGTACAGCATTATCGCCGCATTCGCGCCATCATTCATTAGTGGTGGTTCTTTGGTACGGCTCATTATCTTTTTAATGATCATGCCGCCGCAGACGACATCCTCCAATCCAAATTGCTTGCTTTTGCCGGCACATAGAATCGCTACATCGTTTTTTTTGTCGACCGAAAAAGCCGCAACGCTGGAAATATTGACAAAACCGCCAACTATCGTCTGCCCAGCTGAACGAGCCAAATCGAACAATTGGGCACCATTGGTGCTGGTAAAAACAATGGTTTTGTCCTTAACTTTTTTTAAACCATAGTCTGAAGGTGAGTTGGATAAATCGAAGCCAGCGACGATTTGTTCATTTCTTTCCCCACCAATGAGCACTTTTTCTCTTCCCAGCTTATTGGCTTTTTTGAAGGCGTCAGCTACCTCTGCCACAGGAATTACTGCTTTGCAGCCATTGGCTAATGCCGTTATGATGGAAGTGCTGGCCCGCAAAACATCAATAATGACAGCAATTTGATTTTTATTCAGATCAATATTTTCCAGTTCTGCTCGATTAACATAAAGATCAATCTTCACGATAATCTTTCTTTTCTATTCGATTCAGCGAAGTGAATTATACAAATTTTTTTAAAAATTTCCAATTAAAAAATTCATTTATTTTGGATTATTTGGGCATTGATTGACTATTTGCCCACGGTTGAAGCAACTCAGCGCAAGTTACCGGTCATAATTATTCCGGCTCAGATTTCGATCAAAATAATAGAACTGAAATTCGATGAATTGCCACGCAGGCTCAGAACCGAGAGCAGCTTCAGCAAAAATAGGATTTGGTCAATATGTTAGTCTGCCATCAAATGGCATTTTTTGAATTGCGTCAAAAAAATATATCCCCTCGAAAAAATGAAATTTCCGAGAGGATAAAACCAAAAAATGTGACCCTGTCTTTTCAATAATCTCTTTGATAAAACGGTGGTTTCACAATGCGAGCTGGGAATTTTCTTCCCCGAATGTCAATGGTTATGTCTTTGCCAATTGCTGAATGTTCGCTTTCAACATAACCCATTCCAATTGGTTTGTTCAAAATTGGCGAAAACATACCGCTGGTGACAAAACCGGTTTCGCGTTCATCAAATAAAATTTTATAGCCATGTCGAGGGATCGCTTTTCCGATCAGTTCAAAGCAAACTAATTTTCTCGCCAAACCATCTTGTTTCAGGCGGCGCAAAACCTCACCACCTATAAAATTGCCATCCTTTTCCAGTTTGGTAATCCAACCCAGACCAGCTTCCAGCGGATTGGTCGATTTATCGATGTCATTTCCATACAAGCAATATTTGACTTCGAGGCGAAGGGTATCCCTCGCTCCTAAGCCGATCGGTTCAATGCCAAATTCTTGCCCTGCTGTCAAAATTGCTTGCCAGAGCTTCACGGCTGCTTCATTCTTTATCATGACTTCAAAGCCATCTTCGCCGGTATAGCCAGTTCGAGCTATCATCGCTGGAACATTAACAATTACTCCCTCGACTAGCCAGTAGGTTTTCAATTGTGATAAATCAATTGTAGTCAATTTCTGCAAGGTCGGATGAGCGTTTCTGCCTTGGATCGCTAACAATGAAAATTCATCACTTCGATTTTTTAAATCAACCCCTGCCACCAGATGATCGTTCAGCCAGTTAAAATCTTTTTCGATATTGGAGGCATTGACCACCAGCATAAATTTGTCAGGGAATTTATAAACCAGTAGATCATCGACGATGCCGCCATCTTCGTAGCACATCGCTGAATATTGAACCTGATTGACGGCTAACCTTTTGACATCGTTGATAGTCATCATTTGTAAAAATGCTTCTGCTTGAGGACCGGAGATTTCAAATTCGCCCATGTGCGAGACATCAAAGACTCCCACCGAAGAACGAACCTTTACATGCTCATCATTAATTCCTTTATACTGAATAGGCATCCAGAAGCCAGCGAATTCTACCAGTTTGGCTCCTGCTGCTTGGTGCTGCTCATAAAGAGCTGTCTTCCGTATAGCCACTATTTTTTCCTTTCTGCACTATTTTTTAATTTCCTTCACTGCTTGTTCAATTCGATCAAGTGCCTTCTCGATATTGTCAATGGAATTGGCGTAAGATAACCGAAGATAGCCATTGCCGAATTTCCCAAACGCAGTTCCTGATAGCGCGGCGACGCCAAATTTTTCTAAAAGAAAATTAGCAAACTGCTTACCGTCGAAACCAATTTCTTTGATGTTGGGGAAAACATAAAAAGCCCCTTTAGGACGCAGACACGAAATTCCCGCTATTCGATTTAATCCTTCAACAATAACATCGCGCCGCTTCTTGAATTCAGCTACCATACGCCTTACCTCATCCTGAGGCCCAGTGATAGCTTCCATGGCGCCATATTGGGCAAAAGTGCAGGTGCAAGAGTTACTGTTGATTTGCAGTTGAGTCACTTTTTCGGCTAAATCGTGGGGCATGGCTCCGTAACCCAAACGCCAGCCTGTCATGGCATAGGTCTTGGAAAAACCATCAAGAATGATTGTCCTTTCCTGCATTCCTGGCAAAGCCGCGATTGACTGATGGCTGCCTTCATAAATAATATTTAGATAAATCTCATCTGACAAAATATAGATGTCTTTTTTTTGTGCAACTTCAGCCACAATTTCCAAATCATGTTTTGTCAAAATGCCGCCGGTTGGATTTTGCGGCGTATTTAAAATGATCAATTTCGTTTTGTCAGTAATCAAAGATAAAAATTCATCGACCTCAAAACGAAATTCTTTTTCTTCTCGTAAAGGATAGGGTACTGCTTTGGCACCGACAAAATTGATGATCGATTCGTAAATGGGAAAACCGGGATTGGGATACATCACTTCGCTACCCTCGTTTATCAAAGCCAAAATAGCAAAAAACATAATCGGCTTCCCGCCCGGCGTTACCACGATCTGATCAGGATGAATTTTCATGCCGCGCCGAACGCTCATATCTGTTGCTAAAATTTCTCTCAACGCTGGCACACCGGGCGCTGGACTATAATGTGTTTTTCCGTTAGTCATCGCTTTGACTGTAGCTTGGATTATGTTTTGTGGCGTGTCAAAATCCGGTTCACCAATCTCTAAATGAATTACTTCTTTGCCGTTTGCCTCCAAGGCTTTTGCTTTCGCTAAAACTTCGAAAGCGGTTTCTGTGCCTAACCTGGACATTCTCTCGGCCAATTTGACCATAACGTACCCTTCCTGCAAAATAATAATATTACCAACAATTACGTCAATTCAAGGCTAAATAAGGTAATTCTGCCAAATGGATTTTTTCATTTCAAAAAAGATAGTAAAATTCAAATTTATTGTCAAGCTAATTTTCCTTTAACAAAAACCATCATCACTGGAAAAAATTCAGTACTGGGCTCGACAGCTTTAAATAATAATCTTACTGCCGTAATCGTCCAATATCATTGACGATGACAAACAGCATAAATGCAATCAGAATAACCATGCCGACCTGCTGGACGATCAGTTTAGCTTTCTCGGGTAGAGGTCGCCGAATGATGCCTTCTATTACCAAAAATACGATATGCCCACCATCTAAAACCGGGATCGGCAATAGATTCAATAAGCCAAGATTCAAACTTAAAAAAGCAATAAAGGCGAGAAAATTTGCTTCGCCTTCCTGGGCACTATCTTTCGCCAATTTAGCAATCATGATCGGCCCGCCAAACGCATTTTTGAAGGACTCTTCGCCCTTGATGACCAATTTCACATAAAAATAGGTCATTTGAGTAATTTGCACGCAGTAATTGAAGCCGTGCACAACCGACCCTAACAAATTCATTTTCATTTCCTGAACTGGGAAACTAATTCCGATCAAGCCAATTTCCTTTCCGCCCTTCCTCTCTTTAATAGGCGTAATGATGGCAGAGAATTTTTCCTCGCCACGCCGCCATTCAAATAGCATGGCCGAATCAGCATGGGCATGAATAATATCGGTCAGATCATGCCAGGTTTTTATTGGCTTATCATTGATCGCCACAATCTGATCTCCGACTTGCAGCCCAGCCTTTTCAGCCGGATAACCAGCATTCAGAATCCCGACCACTGGCGGAAGCGAGCGCGGCAAACTATCCAGCAAAACAGCTGAAAATTCTGTCGTCTGCACTTCAGCGTTTCGTTGATATGATATTTTGATTCTGGCCGATTTTGTACGTAAGCCGTCGACGTCACCCCAGGTTTTTACCGATTGGTTGTTTACCGATAACAAAACATCGCCATTTTGTAGTCCGGTCTGCTGGCTAATTTGTTCTGAATTCATTTTGCCAACCACCACTCCCAGCGATTCTTTCAAACCAACCATATAGGTGATGGCGCTGAACAGCAGCACAGCTAAAATAATATTCATGAGCGGGCCAGCAAAAATAACCAAAAATCGCTGCCAAACTGGTTTAGACATAAACTCCCACGGTTCACCTTTGATGGCGTTTTTTTGCAGACTCTCATCGATCATGCCGGCCATTTTCACGTAGCCGCCAAGTGGAAGCCAGG
This sequence comes from uncultured Cytophagia bacterium, assembly GCA_964571835.1. Classification (GTDB taxonomy): domain Bacteria; phylum Zhuqueibacterota; class Zhuqueibacteria; order Thermofontimicrobiales; family Thermofontimicrobiaceae; genus CAZNDR01. The sequence continues at coordinate 7,916 of CAZNDR010000091.1, forward strand.
AAACGCAGTAATCGGTATCGCCTATTTTTTTGCCTATCATTCTCGGCGGGAATCCTAATGAAAACCTTTCTACTCTGATGCCGACAATTTTTGCCAAAATAAAATGGCCTAATTCATGAATGAATACCAAAATACCCAAACTAATTATCAATCTAAAAATTGCTTCAAGCATTTTATCTCCAAAATAAACTCAAATTTGTTTTTAAAAAGTTCAGAACGCCACCGGCAAAACTTCATCGTTGACGATCAATTCATTGACAAAGTTTCTCGCCCACACGTCAGCAGCCAGGATGTCTTCGATATCAGGATTTTGTTTATTATGAAATTTTTGCAGAGCTCGTTCAACACATTTTATAATAGACGTAAATTTAATTTTGCCTTCTAAAAAATGAAAAACCGCTTCTTCATTAGCTGCATTAAGCACAGCAGGCGCTATTCCTCCATTGTTGATCGATTCATAGGCTAAGGCACAAGCAGGGAATTTATCAAAATCAAGCTTGCTAAAGGTGAGCTTTTTTAACGAGTTGAAATTTAGCCGCTCTGTTTGCAAATATTTCCGGTTCGGATAAGTGAGCGCATACTGAATCGGGACCTTCATGTCCGGAATGCCTAATTGCGCTTTGACTGATCCATCAATAAATTCGACAAAAGAATGGATAATAGACTGACGGTGCACCACAATTTCAATCTGAGAGATGGGGATATTGAACAACCAATGGGCTTCGATGACCTCCAGCCCTTTATTCATCATAGTGGCAGAATCGATAGTTATTTTATCTCCCATTTGCCAGTTCGGATGATTCAGCGCCTGTTCAATCGTCACCTCATTTAATCTCTCCTGGGGCAGCTCATAAAACGGACCACCTGAAGCGGTGAGCAACAAACGGCTAATGGTCTTGCTATTTTCGCCTTGCAAACACTGAAAAATCGCGCTATGTTCACTGTCAACCGGCAAAATTCTCACCTTTCTTTGCCGGGCAAGCGAGGTCACAATTTCACCAGCCATCACCAGTGTCTCTTTATTCGCCAAAGCGACATCAACACCCTTTTCAATGGCAGCTAAGGTTGGCAACAAACCCACTGATCCGACCAAGGCATTCAGTAGAATATCGATATCCGTGCGGGAGGCGATTTCTTGCAGACCTTCTCTTCCGGTAACCACCTCAATATCAAGTTGCTTCAGTTTTTCAAATAGCTCGATAGGAAAATTATCACCTGTGATACAAACTGTTTTGGGTTTAAACATCAAGCATTGTTGATAAAGCAATTCAACCCGTTGATGGGTAGAAAGTCCAATCACCTCAAATTCTTCTCGGTTGCCTTCGATAACTTCCAGCGCGTTTTTCCCAATAGAACCGGTGGAACCGAGTATGATTATCCGCTTCATAAAATAAATGAATAAAACACGGACTCAACTGAGATTATGCCTGCTTTATGAAAAATTGGATTAACTCCAAAGCTGCAGGTGATATTTCTTGCGCCTTCTACACCACCAGTTGCCGCCGTGTTTTATTCTTTTCGATCCTTTTTTATTAGCTTAATATTTAATCTTTAAATTAGTTATCGAAGACTGACTCCGAGTCCAGCATTAAAACCCTGAACACCACCAAAATTATAGTCCGCATGGACGAACAGCAATGGGAAAGGTTTGATTTTTATTCCCACATTGTAGCGCATATTTTGCCGATCGTATTTTTTGATCACCTTGCCAATCGGATCAGGAAGCACCAGATCAACTTCGAGCTTATTGTAATCGATACCAACACCACCGTAAAGCTCAATAATTGCAAAGTCTTTGCTGGCGAGTAATGCTCCACTGAAGCTGCTTACTTTGCCAAAATCGAATTCGTCTGGCACGGTCAAATAATGATAAGCCGCTGTAACTGAAACCCGCGGCAGCAGCATGTTTTGCAGCAGCCCATATTTTAGGCCCAGACCAATCAAAGTAATATTTCCTTTTTTATCGCCCTCGCCCATGGGATAAGTGAAAAATCTGCCAGTCGCTTCAACGTTTCCAGGCAAGCCAACGCTGGCTTGCAAAAGCGGAAGTGGCATCAGACTCATATCACTAAAGACGCCGTTTGCCGGAGCACTATAATACAAAGGCCAAGGCAGATTGGGTTTTTGATTTTCTTTCACCATCATGGTTACCACGCGCACACCAACATCAAAGCCGCCCAAGCCATGGATATTAGCAGTATGATACAAGCCTCCGCCGGTGTAAAAGCCAAACAAATCCAGCAGCGGGCCAATCACTTCATCAAGATTTTGTTGTGCATGATCCGATTGTAAATCTTGCGGGGTAACTAATTTTACCAGATCCATCTCTTGAGAAAAACCGCTCATAACTAAGGTGAGCACAAAAAGGACCAATACTACCAACATGATTTTGATCGTTTTCATTACCAGTACCTCCTAGTTAAGGTAAATTTTGCACATGTTATCAGCCTCTTTTAATTCATGAGGCGTTAATTGTCTTGCTATGAATTTGATATTGAAGTTTTCTTGCATTCCCTGCTTTAAATTCTTTATCAGCTCTTGTTGGTCTGGTTGGCGATTTATTATTTGAAAGATCGAAATGGTGTTCTGTTCTAATTCTTTTCTGAAATGCTCTTTTTCGTTATCGGAAACAAATACGACATAATCCACTATCTTCAAGTGAGCATCTCCAGCTAAAATTGATCCGTGCTGTAGGACAGCCTGCTGAAATCTGCGCTGAGCACTGCCGACTAACTTTTTGTTATTAACAGCAATCTCGTACTGTGCTGAAAATGAAAAACAGGGAATATCATTTTTATAAGCTGAACTTTTGCTGTCTTTTTTCTCTCGCTTCACCAGCTCCGCCTTTATGCCGGATAGACGCAGTCCGGCTGCTAAGCCGCGACTGATCGCATTGTACATGGTTAAGATGTCCGGCGAATAATAAGCAGACATTTTCGGAATAATAACACTGTAGGTAATTTCCTCGGCGTGAAAAACCGCCCTGCCACCGGTGGGGCGCCGCACCACATCAAAGCCATCCTGCCTGCATTTTATCAAATTCAACGCTTCTCGTTTCTGACCGTAGCCCAATGAAATCGCATAAGGCTGCCAGCCATAAATCCGAAAAATCGGTATCTTATCTGAAGGGATCAACCGAGTTGCTAAAAACTCATCGATCGCCATATTTTTTGCTCCGGAGTTTAACCCGGAGTTCATATACCACCATTTATCCATGTTGTGCTTTTTTAAAATAATTGGCCGCTATTTAGGCTGTGAGGTCTGACGTTCAAGGTTCAGAGTTAATGCCTATGCGTTCTTCATGTTTCTTAACTTAAAGCTCTTCACCTTGCTTACATTTCATCTTTGATAAACTTTGACTTGGGTACTTGTCGGCCAAAAACCTAAAGCCAATCTCTTATTTAATTA
>CAZNDR010000091.1:11333-11414 GCA_964571835.1 uncultured Cytophagia bacterium
CCATTTATCCATGTTGTGCTTTTTTAAAATAATTGGCCGCTATTCAGGCTGTGAGGTCTGACGTTCAAGGTTCAGAGTTAA
>CAZNDR010000092.1:0-11410 GCA_964571835.1 uncultured Cytophagia bacterium
AAATTAAGCAAAATAAAAAATAGTAATTACGTTTAAAAATTTTGCTTAAAAAATCTGCCCAGTCAGCACATTTTTTATTTTTTAAATCACAACTTCACACTTAATGCTTGATTATTTCCAATTACAAAACTATATTTGGCGTGAATAGCTCAGGCCCGAAAAGTGCGCAATTACATCATTAGTTGGCGTCTGGTGATTTGTGGCAAGCGAATGGGATTTTTATTAAAACTAAACCCACTACAGTAGATTATATTTAGCTTCAATTAGGTAGAGTCAGACGGTATTTATGAATTTTTTATTGATCTTGCCCATTGCGTTTGTTTTAGCGCTAGATGCTTTTTCCGCAGCAATCGCCGCAGCAGCATTTTTAGGCAAAATGAAAGTGCGGCAGAAATTCCGGTTGTCATTTCATTTCGGATTGTTCCAATTTCTAATGCCACTGATCGGCTGGATAGCCGGCACAAGCATCGAGCAATACATCGAAAAGGTCGATCATTGGCTGGCTTTTGGATTGCTATCTTTTATCGGCGCGAGAATGATTGTCGACGGCCGCCGCGCAGGAAAGCGAAAACTCAGCAACGATGTCAGCAAAGGCTGGTCGTTGGTCGGATTGTCGCTGGCAACCAGCATCGATGCCCTGGCAGTTGGTTTTAGCTTTGGCCTCATCAAGGCGAGCATTGTTTTTCCCGCTATTATTATCGGCATTGTCGCTGCACTCATGACCCTATTGGGCATTCGCCTCGGCACAATGTTATCAGCTAAATTTGGCCCACGGATGTCCGTGATCGGCGGCTTGGTTTTAATTGGAATAGGCCTGCACATCGTGCTTGAACATTTATCGCTCATTTGATTTAGTACAAATGGATTTTTCCTTAAATAACTCCTCTGTGTCTTTAGAAATATATCCTGAGCCGATGTACACCATTTTATAATTTGATGTAGGGATTGTTTGAAACATGACTAAGCTTGAAAGCCGCTGAAGCGGAGAGCTCTTACCAATATTAATCTGCGCTTGAAACAGCACCTCGCTTCAGCGGGGTGAAAAATAAATAAGTGACAAATTAAAGACAGCTTCAGCAGTTTTAATAATACTTGCATTCTCTCCAGTTGACAAATGAAACCTACAAGAACTTATGAGACAGTGTACTTAGGCAATAGGCTGAGAGTATTGGCGACAATTACTAATGCAAACAGGTAGCAAGCAATTGTTCTCATCAATAAGCATTTGAGCCTTTTGTTTACAAAGCGTCATGTCGCTAAGTCCGACCGCTATTCCTGTCATGAACGTGGGATATCAGCTTAATGAATATTGCGCGAGATATTTGCTAAATTCTTGATGGATAAACGCCCAATAAATGATAGGAAATGATACAAGCAGTCATCAGCAATCCTTAACCGCCAACAGCAGATGTCTAAGTTTGCTGGTAAACCTGTGCCCCTTTTACTGATCCTTAGCGGCCGCGTTGAGCCGAAAGAAGGCCAACACAAAACTCGTTCGCACAACTTCCAACCCTTCCCGTCGCCTCAAGGATAGGGCATTCTATTGCCTGTGAAATTATTGAAGATCGTAATATTGACGTTTAGCTTTTTGGCAATAAAGAAGCAGCAAATGCCAACCAAGCTGAACCATAAATATGGTGTACTAAAAGTCTTGTCTTTGAACAGGAGTGAGGGGATCACAATGCCGGTAGCAGCGACAAAAGCGAGTTTGAAGAAATCTTCCCTAATTGGTTCCAGTTTTGTGGTAGGAACATCAAATGTATTTTTTGCTGTCATGAATTGTGTACCTATTAATGTGAGGAAACTCAAGAAGCTCAATCAAATCTTGATCTCAGCTTTTATCTTTTGCTCTACCTATTCTCGTTCGACTTCATAAATCGGTCGAATATCCACTGGAATGTCGTCAAATTTATTTAGCGCTGCTTGCATGGGCTTGGTCATGATGGCGTATTTGTTGATCAAGTTTTTGGCTTCATGGTAGTCACCTTTGGCTTGAATGGTGAGCAGGATTTGGGCAAGTTTTTTGACTGCAACTTTTGCCTTTTCCTGATCAACGCTGAATTTTTCTGCTGCAGCGTCATACTGAAATCCTCCATTTTCCGATATAAAATTGAATTGAATCATATTGCCAGCGCCGTGTGATTTTTGAATGCCAAAACGCACCGAGCGGAACATGCCGGCTAAATAGGTTATGTACAGATTGCTCTCATCGGCTTTGGGAAGGACGCTTTTATCAATAAGATATTGTAGGTTGTAATTGCCGCAGACGTCGGCTTTGCATTCTTCGATGATAGAATAGGTCTCAGCTAATTGTTTGTTGACGGTGGTTTTTTCGCCAGAGGGCAGAGTCAGCGTACCCGGTCCCAGACCGTGACTAATTTCGTGCAGCAGTGTGTGGTTGAAATAGGAGTCAAATGTTACCTTGGCTAATTGTGTTGGCTCGATAACTTTCTTGGCTATGGGGATAAGGATTTTGTCAAATTTGGCTTGCTGTACATTTTTTAACAATACATTTTTGAAGCCCTTTGTCTCGCGCACCCGTTCATCATTAGGTAAATTAAAAGCCAGCGTCTGCACGCCGGCGCGGGTATCACCAGCGGTGTAAATTTCCTGCACGACTTTTATGGGCGAAAAACCGCCGCGGCTGAAGTTTTTATACTTGTCGTCGTACGGCAAGTTTTTTTCCAAGTCAGTAAGATATCGAGCCAATATTTGCAGCTTATTGCTCTCCACTGGATCGACCACACACACGAACGCTTCAAAAGAAGCTTTGTAGCCCATGAGCCCATCTTCGTAGACTTCGTAAGGACCAATGACGATTTCAATCTGACTGTCCAAATCCATCCAATCGAGATCGCTTTGATAATAATCGTTGCTCAAAAATGCTGTGGCGCGGCTGGCAAGAAATTTTTTCATGGAAACGTTATCCGAAAGAGCAGCGGCTTCACGAAGCAGATTGGCTGCAGGCTCCAGCAAGTCAGCGTATGCCCGGGAATAAGGGACAGCAACTAATTTATCGCCTTGGCGTTGGATAACGGTAAATTCACTTTCAAAATTTTTTTTATCTTCAGGATGATCTTTAATCCATTGCAGAAAGGCTTCTTTGGTTAAATCTTCGGGATAAAAGTTTGCACCATCTGGAACCGGCGCGATGCCAAGAAATAGTCTGTTATTATCGATTCGGTTAAAAGGACCGTACATGATTTTGAATAACTCGAGGTAAGGTTTGTCGGTGGCATTTTTCGAGTTTTCGAGTTGAGTCAACAGCGCTTCATTCCCTGAAAAAACCTGCCGCAAGAAAATCCTGTTCATATAATCTGCTGCTGCCACTAATTTTTTCATCACTTGCTGGTCAGGTTGGGAAAGGATGGATTTATCAAAAGTTATAGTCACCGGAGCAAATTTTTTTAGCGTTTCTGTTACATAATTCATAGCTGCTTTTTTCAGTTTTAGTGGTTTTTCACAATGGAGAAAGAAAATAAGCGCCGATAAAAAGATCAGATATTTTTTCATAAAACAGTTACTCCTTAATAATGAATAAATTTCCAACAATTAATAAATCTTTTTTATTTGCCAAAGAGCGCTGCAGAAATAAAATTCGAACAGAAATAATCAAATTTCTTATTTGGTGATTCTCGGTGTTGCGAAGTTGCAGCAGAAAAATTTAATTCAAAAATACATTTATTGTTGATTTTTATTTTGCCTCTATGGTCTTGTCAATTCTTTTTGAAGTATCTCTGCGTCTTTAGAATAGCTTTAAAAAAGCCGACTCAGCGACAGGAACTAAAATTCAAATGGTTAATCGACTTTGTCTTAAGTGGAGGTGGAATTAATTTTTTCGCTAAGGAAGATCGATTTGGGAGAACTATCCACATTCATCGCAGCATGAAAGGCGACGATGCGGTTTCGTCCTTCGGCTTTTGCTTTAAAAAGAGCGCGATCGGCTAAATCAACCAATTCTTTGGTATTCAGAGAATCTTGATGCAAAGCAGCTAAGCCAAGTGAGATAGTGATTTTACCATACGGCTGATTTTCTTCGCGAGGGAATTTTTTCTTTTCAATAGTGGAACGTAGTTTTTCCGCTACTTGAAAGGCATTTTTTTTATCGATTTCAGGGAGGATAACGACAAATTCCTCACCGCCGTAGCGGGCTAAAATATCTGCCTGGCGGACATTGGCTTCCAGTGTGTGAGCAACACGTTTGAGAATTTCATCACCCATCAGATGACCGTTTATGTCATTGTAGTTTTTGAAATGATCGATGTCAATCATCAACACCGTCAGCGGGCGTTTGTATCTTTTTGACCGCTGCACCTCCTGGTCAATCCGTTCATTAAAATAGCGGCGATTGTACAGACCAGTTAATTCATCCGTGATGGATAGTTCTTTTGTTTGGCGAAACAATAAGGTCTTGTCGATCACCTTGGCAATTTCTTCAGCAATTCGATCGAAAAGTGATAGTTCAGCAGGTTTAAAAGAATTTAAGGCTTTTCGATATAAGCTGATTACTCCCACAGGCTGGTTTTTTCTAAGCATCAGCGGAATAACCAAATAGGCACCGCTTTTTGTACCGTCGTGAAAATATTTATATCGGTTTTCACTTTTGATGTCTGGTACATGAATTGTCTTTTCAAACAAAAGCGCTTCGCCAAAAATGTCTTCACCAAATTTGAACGTTTTTTTTATAGGCTTTTTATTATTGGAGAAACCAAACGAGGTGTGTAATTGTAAAGCGGGAAAAGGTCGGTTAATGAGAAAAATGGCAAAACGGTCGACCTTTAACGTCTGTTGAAATATCTTTTTGAATAAATTAAAAATTTCGTCAAGATCAAGGGTAGTGCTAAGCGCTAGGCCAATTTGGTAGAGCGAATAAAGCTCAAGCAGCCGATGATTGAGTCCCTGGCTCAACTTTTCAATTTCGGGAAATTTTTCTTGCAGAATTTCCAGATCATTTTTAATGGAGTCAAAACTATCCGCCATTTATGATTACTCCTGCTTGTCCGATAATGGAAGCAACTAAAAATCAATTCTATCGCTCAAACAGCTTTGAAAGGCAACAGAATAAATTGCCAGATAGAAAATCAGCTATGCCCCAGCTATGGCAATAATTTTAATATATTGAAGCACCAATGCCCATGTACTTTATTAAACCTTGATATTTCTCTTCCACATTGCGCTCGCTATTGGCTCGGTAGCTAAAATTGTAAAATGGCTCGCGATTCGTTTCATCAAAACAGATTCTCATTGGTGCTTTAGAAAGATAGCACAACAAAGTGCTTAACAGGTGAAAACCAAGATTAAGATCGATGATGACATCGCAGGCAGCAGCCATAATTTTTTGCCGCAGCTTTTTCTTTGGCAGTCCAAAATAGTTAATGTCATCAGCAGTTACGAAAATTGTGCCATCTGTTTTATCAAGGTCCAGCAAAGTCTGATAATTTTTTCTGCTTAAAAAGAAAAATTTGGCATTGACAAACTCACTTTTAATATCTGAGATAAAATTATTCGCCGTGCCAAATTCCTCCAAATTGTCCGGCATAATAATCAACACCGATTTTGCAGAGGTCAAGATGGAAACGAAGTCTATCACCTGCGGCGGTTTTTCCCATTTGGCTGATAACTTTAAAAATGAAGCGGCTATTTTTTCCATAAGCGTAAAGGCCTTGGTTAATCACTTGCTTAATTGACTATTCAATAGCAAAGATAAAATATTAGTTCTTCAAAACGCCGTACAATTTTATTAAATATTTGTCGCGTTTTGAAGGGATTTTGATGAGAATATAACTAAAATTTATTATCATGTCAATAAGAAAATTAGCCTCAAACAATGAGAGGAAGCAGCTTTATGGTAAGCGGGCTTCGATCTGAAGATTGATGGAATTGACAGAATCTCCGGATATGGCATCAGCTGCGGTTCCGATTTGATTGGTAAAATAATAATGGGTAGAACCATATTTTAATGAAACAGAAATCGAGGTGCTGAGCATAAATCGGGCGAAAATGTACCAACGGGTACCTTGACCATACAACAGTTGATTGGTCAAAATTCCAGGCACATCACGTTCCATTTCGTACAGCCGGGCTTCATAGCCATCAGTGTCGAAATAGGTGAGGCGGTAGGCTAAAGCTAAACGTGGCGTCATGTGACAATAGATGTCTTGATAAAGCAGGATGCCTGAATACAACGGATTTTTTATTGTTGTCACATCGAAATATTTTTGATATCGAACCCAATTTTTTTCAATTCGCTGCCGCAGTTCGATTTTATGTCGCGGCTCGTAATCAATCTGCAGCCTGAGTCTCACTTGTTTTCTGGGCAGAATTATTTTATCTGTCAATGAAAAAGCATTCACCAGGTTAACGGTTTCATCTTTTTGTTTAGCTTTCAGATGAAGGTACAGGCACAGTTTTTTAGCCGGTTTCACAGTAAGGGCAGCGAACATTTCATTTCCATTTGACGGCATAGGAATGAAATAGGTTCGCCAAGGAAATTTAAACGCGTCAAAATAAAGGGACAAGGTGGCATTTTTCAGAAGCGTCAGTTTCATGCCAAAATAAAAGCCCTGTTCATTCATTGGCTTGCCGCTATTTTCACCAAAACTGCTGCTATGAAGGCTGATAAAATCTTTGCCATAGTTTCGATACAATAAAGTCAATTTGATATTTTTAGCATCAAGCAATACGCCAGCAAGCAAACCGCGACCGCGATTTTGCGACTGGGCTAATTCGCCGTACACATTAAAAAATCTCTGACTATAATTATAATCGACACTGATGACCTGGTTCTCCGTTCCGGTAAAAGTGAAGCGCTGGCGGATGAGATCATCGTTAATAAAACGGCGATCATAGCGAGACTGATAAGCTGTCGTTCCTAGGGAAAAACCTGAGCGAGGGCTTGCCTCCAACCGAAATCCATAGAGCACTTCGGTTAATTGATCTTTTTTATTATTTTCGGTTTCATTGCGGTGATAGCCTGAGGTGTAAAAACTGTTGACCTCATCCATATTATCTGAAAGATTGGCATCGATTTTTTGAGAAGAATAAAAAAGCAGCAATTCAATAAAACGGAAATTTAATTTGCTAGCCATTCCATAAAGAGAGGCATTCTCGTCCGCCAGCATGTATTCATGGAGGTGTCTGGATTGATTCTTTGCAGCGAAGATGGGATTATTGCTCTTTCTGGGTCCGTAAGGGTTCCAGAAAACAAGTCCCTGGCCGCACTCGAGCAAGTAATTTCCTACAATAAATTCAAAATTATTCGGCATCGAATATTTGAAAAAATAGGTGGTGAAGTCATCTATTCGTCTTTCACCGCTGTCTTTCTCAAACAAAGCACCGGCTGTTAAGTTATCACCGTAATGGCAATTGAGACGATGGTAGATTTTTTCTGGAGAAGGATAATAATAGCCATTTTGCAAACCTTTACTTTGTTCAATTTTTCGACTAGCTCGACTTTTTAGATTAAGAGAAAAATCTCTGGTCATAGACGGTTTGGTAACGACGAGATATTTTTTTAGCAGCGGAATTGATTCAGCATCGAGTTTGGAAAATTTTTCCAACTCTTCTACCGCAGCGAAATTGCCAAACCGCTCTCGGTAGCGGATAATTTCCCAGGCTAAAATTTCCGAAATCCAGGGTAGCAAAGCAAGTTGTTTGGCTGTGGCGGTATTTAAATCGAGTGGATTATCTTCTAGTTCTGCTAACAGCTCTGATAAATTTGTCACATCAGAATAGTCTTCGGTGCTTTCGAGGATACTTTCGATCTCCGGTTCCTGGGCGAACAAAGCTGTCGATAACAGTGAAACAATCAGAGTCGAAAAAAATATTTTCTTTAGCATGTTTGCCAAAATTGAATAGTTAGCGTTGGTCGCTTGACCTTCAACATTCTGTTTGGTAGTCACGATAAGCTGCTTTTTACATAATTGATCGTTCTTCCTGCCTCTACCTCAGCATAAGATAAATTACGAGCGAATAAAAACTCGTTTACCTTCATCATGGTTTATGTTTATTCAGCCTGATCTGCAATGAGAATTGGTGCGTTAAGCCCAAATCAGGGTGAGTATTGATCGCATAGTCAAAGTTATAGCGAGGGAAAATAAATCCTAAACCAAAGCAGAATGCTGACGTTTCCGAAATGAAGCCGCAACGTACAGCAAGTCTGCGAAATGAGACGTATTCTACTCCACCACGTATCTCCAGCGGGAAGGGCAATTCTTCGTACAAATCAAAAGTGACGGTTAAGTTATCGAGCGGCTGGCCGCACACGCCAGTAACGAACGACTGCGGCAAAAGCTCTTTGGAACTGCTGAGCGTGGCCCGATTGATGTTGCTGGTAAAAAAGCCCCAGCTAAGTTTGGTGTTTATTTTGATCAATAATCCAAGATCAACAGCCAAAGAAAAATCTGAACCATAATCCATGATTTGTAGTTTCATGTAGTGCAAATTGATACCGTAAAAAAAATTATCACGGTTGGCTCGGCTGTAATTAAAAATGAAGGATTGCTCTTGATAAATTTTATTTCCTAACTGACAAAGGCCAGCAGCAAAATTTCCTGCAGAAGTGGGCACAACGCCAGAACAAGAATAATACGAAAGCTCTTTCATGCCAAATGGTCTGGTGAAAAAAAAGGAAAAAGTCGCTGTCTGAATTTGTGCAGTTCCGCCACAATTGAGAAAGATAGCATCTGCAGTATTGGCTAATCCAACATAAGCTTGTCCCAAACCGCGGGCGCGGGCACCGTAGCCTTTTAGTTCGAAGCTGGCAAAACCCGCAGTACTGGTGAAAAAGCAGCCAAGGAAAAAAAGCAGCACAATTTTATGGGCTCTGGAACTTAGGTGTTTTTCCCGCGTGCGGGTGTTGTGATTTTTCTCTATTTTTTTAGCGCTTAATAATTTGTTTGTTCGGGAAAAAAATTGATATTCAGGCATCACCAACGTGGAGGTTGATATGAAAAGGTGGAAGGCTAATTTTTTTAAGCTATATTTGTTTGGCACACTAATTGTCCTAACTTTGACTCCGATTGGCCAATTCAATGTGACTCAGCTCTGCGCTCAAAAGATTCGTATGACCGTTGAGCTGCAGCTCGAGGCGTTGCCTGATGAGAAGCGCGAAAAGCTGGTCAATTTTAAGCAGGTGCTTGAAGATTATTTCAATAATTTTCAATGGACTCATGACGAATTCCAGGGTGAGTTGCCCATCACCTTAAATATGATGTTGCAAGATATTAGCGTTAATTATGAGGATCGCTATCGGACCCAGATCATCATTTCTTCTACAGATATTCAATTTACGGATAAACGGTGCCGCATGGCGTATCAAAAAGGTGAAATCCCAATGCACAGTGAAAATAGCTGGGACTCATTGACAAGTTTGCTCGATTATTTCACCAATCTCATCATTGCCGAAGAAATGGACAAATTTGGTCATTTGTTAGGCACGCCATATTATGAAAAAGCAAAACTAATCGCCGAACAAGCTAAATTCGGCTTGGGACATTTTATCGATGGCTGGGATCTTCGGGTCGAACTCATCAATTATCTTCTTAGCGCCAAATATAAAAAATATCGTGAGATGAAAGATTTCTATTTTTACAGTCTATATTTTGCCAAAGAAGATCCGATCAAGGCAAAAAAATATTTAAAAGAAGCGGTTGTCATGCTGAAAGAAATCAAGGCAGAAGAAGATCCAAAATATGCTCGCGTGGCAAATTTTATTAACGCTCACTACATGGAAATTATCGAATTATTTAAACATTCAAACGAGCGAGATGTTTACGATATATTGATTTTTTTAAATCCGGATAGGCAACAACTTTTCCAAGAAATATTATAGCCAACTTAAGCTATCATAAAATTATTCCCCGGTAGTAAAAGCAAAAACATAAGTCGCTGGTAGTTCATTATTCCACAAATCAGCACAAGTCGAATCTATTTTTACTGTGTACAAAGTGTGCGCTTGCAATTTTGTTGTCCCGCCAAACTGAAATCTGGTCAAATCACTCCACTGAAAATTCCAGCCGGCAGTCGCTGGGCTGAGCGAAAACGAATTTTCGGCTTTTGCCTGGTCCATATAGGTATTAAAAGTAATCACTATTGGGCTGGAGCGGCTGACATAAGTTGCTCCATTGGCAGGAAAATGTGAGGTGATTTTCAACGGCTCAGTGGTGAAAAGGATCGCTTTTCCCTCCCAAAAGTAGGTGCCATAAATATCTGCTGCGCCAGGAAGGATTCTGATCTCATATTCCGTGTTGCTGGCCAAAAATCCGCTGGGAATAAAGGATAATTGACGCGAATTAAGCCATCGAAAATCGCCAGCAGTGGTGGGCAACAGTGCTATCTTGCTTTCAGTGGCTGCGCGATCCATCATTGAATTAAAAGTAAGGTATATCTCGATTTGCGGTGAAACAAAGGTCGCATAATCTTGAGGAATGGATGAAACAATTTTTATCGCCTCAGTGGTGAATTGTGAACTGAGCGAAAAATCAAGGGTATCGCCGAAAATCGTTGTGGCATTTTTGTTGAGCCTGACTGTGTAAGTCTGCTTGGTTTTAAATTGATCTGTCGGAGTGAAAAAGAGATTATGCTGCTCAGCAGCATTAATCCAACTGAAAGAGCCGCTCACTGTGGGTTGAAGCGAAAAATTATTTTCGACTGTTGTCTGATTCATTGGGATTGCGAAGTCAATTTCGATCGCTGCAATAACCGAAATATCGGTTGCGTTGTTAGCTGGAGTGATGGATAAAATTTGCCCTGGCATAGGCCTTAAATAGACATCAGGCGTGGCAGTCGTTTTGCCTGAGTAAACGATTACTTCATTTAAAATATGACGACCATAATTGGCTGCCCTAAATTCCATGTTGTATACGCCGGGCAGCACTTCGGTCATTTCAAAAAAACCAGTGAGCGTATCAGCGGTTACCGATTGGATTAATTGGCCCTGAAATAAATCAACCTGGGCAGCGATACCAAACGGTTTGACTAAGCCGACAATTTTGCCGGGAACATCCTCCGGGAGGTATGGCTCTTCGCCGGTACAAGCTAAAAAGGCCATCAGTTTTAAAAGTAAGATCACCTTGATTAACTTTTTGATCAACATTTCTGAACCTCATTGATAATGCCAGCCAACGCCTTAATAATTAACTAATATTTTCGCAGAATGTCAAGAAAATTTTTGCTGATCATAGAATTATCTCTGATGTAAAAATGGATTCAAGCAATTTCAAGGGGGGAAAAAAGTTTTGCTTGAAATTTAGAAATAAAAATATTACAATACTGTTGATAAAAGGTTACTATGGTCAGACCAGAAGAGTTTGATTGAGCTGAAAAAGGTGAGCGATAATTCGACCGCGATTAACATGACGTTACTATCACTTTACTCAACAGGAGATTAGCAAACTATTAATCTGAGTAG
>CAZNDR010000093.1:0-11347 GCA_964571835.1 uncultured Cytophagia bacterium
GAGCTGCTCGATGTTTGCCAGCCAGCAACCCAGCCTGATGCTCTGCTGAACCCGGATTGACCATAATGCCATCACAAAAATAGCAAATGGATTCAATAAATCCAGATAAGTTTTCCAGCCCCTTGCTCGCCCCTATCGCTGAAGCGATTGTGGTATCCACAATCAAACTTCGTTTATCCGTCGCATCGATAAAATCGCTAATGCGGATTGTTTTGCCAATATCAATATTCACCATTTTCTCCTTAATTGGACATACAAAAAAAATCAGCCCTTTGCTCACATTTTTCTTTGATCCGTAACAACTGCCTTGACTCATTTTCCCAAAGCATCTTGCTATTTATTCGCCTGTCATCGCTTATACGCTAACAAAAATAAAAACCACCCTGTCATTTCAATTTATTTTGCACCATTAAATTCGTTCACTGCTTCAAACATAGCCACCATATTTTCTACTGGTGTCCGTGCTTGGATATTATGAACTGTATTAAATATAAAACCGCCCTGAGATGAAAAAATCTCACAGCGTTCCAGCACCTGTCGCCGTACCTGCTCAGGGCTGCCAAAAGGAAGTGTCTGTTGCGTGTCAACGCCAGCGCCCCAGAAAACAATATTATCGCCATACTTTTTTTTGAGCAGGCGCGGCTCCATCCCGGCAGCCGAGCACTGCACTGGATTAATGACATCAAATCCAGAATCGATAAAATGGAGGATAAATTTTTCTACTGAGCCGCACGAATGTTTGAAGGTTTTCCAGGTGGTATTTTTATGAATCCAGTTATTCACTTTTTTATAATAGGGCGCATAAAGTTCATCGAACGTTTCAGTCGAGCAGAAGCTGGAAGTTTGCGTGCCAAAATCGGTGCCGCAGACAAAAAACACATCGAGCACCTGACCGATGACCTGGCGGAATTTTTCCAGATTTTGCAGCGCCAGCTCGCATTGATAAGAAAATATTTTGTGAATAAAATCGCGTCGGATTGCCGTAGAAATGTACCACTCAGTTATATCGCGAATGCCCTTAGGATGTTTTAAAAATGGAGCGGGAACAAAAGCAATATCACCAAATCCCGTTCCCCCGATTCCTCCGATGACAGCGCGATTTGATTTCTTCAAAGCAGGAATTTGACCGGCAAAAAATTGCAGCGTCTTTTCAGAAATGAGACCAAATTCTTCCAGGTTATCTTCGGGATTAAGATTGGTTTCGTCGATCGGCTCCTGCCTGATGATGGTATCGAAAAAATAACCTCCTGACGGCATTCTGCCGCTTGGCGCAACGGTAGTGTCACCTTCAGGAAAAATTAGCAGATCACCATTTGGCTCTTTTTTCACTTTAAAATTTTCCGGCACCAAAACTTCCTGCCCCCACGGCGTTTTGAACTCTCGCCAATTTTCATTCTTAAATCCAAACAGTGTCTTCTCTGAATTCAAGGGTATCGTGTCAATGCCAACAATCTCCCTTAGTTCATCATCAATCTCACCCAACATTTGATAAGGCTCGATAAGCTTGACCGGTTGTTTTGGAAGTCCGAAATAATTTCTTAATTGCCCTACGCAGGAGATGTGCATTCCGGTCACACCAGTTCCGCCGAAATCAATCGGCACGCGATCCGGCTGCTGATGATTGATTGCTGCTCTAACGCGTTCTCCGTTAGTCATAATTTTTCTCTCTTATTGAAGGCCAAACATTTTTTCTTTTAAATCAAGGTAGTACCAATAATCAGCCGGCGTGACATCAGGCGGACAGCGATGGTCGCAAAACGGGATAAAGCCGCCGCGCTCCACCAGCGGCAGCAAACTTTTCATGTATTTTTTGATAGCGGCTTTTCCCTTTCTCATCTCCAATTTATCGAAGCCACCCATGATTCTCAAATCCGTCCCATATTTAGTCAGTAACTCTGCCGGATGCCCGCAGCTATTAACTTCGTGAGGAAACATACAATTGACGCCAGCCTCGAGGAAAAACGGCAGCAAAGGTCGCACGTCGCCATCACAGTCAATATACCAAATTTTTATTCCCGCTGCCACCAGTTTTTTGTTTATCCTTTTATAGCGAGGAACAATGATATTTTTAAAAAATTCCACTGAAATAAGCGGCCCATTTTTAAATGCAATGTCTTCCCAGCCCACGGCAAAATCAAACTGGAAATGCGGCAGCACCTGATTCAACATATCTTCGACAAGCAGATAGGCGGTTTCCACCATGTCTTCCACCATGTCGGGATAATCATAAGTCGCGTAAGTCAGCCCCTCGAAGGTGAGCGTATCTCTGATTTTCCCAATCATGGAGCCAGTGTGGATGCCCAGCGGATAATCCCGCGGCTCAGGAAACTGGTTTTTAAAAAACTCAATATCCACTTTTCTAATGGGATGTTGGAGCACCAAACGCTCGGCTTTGAGGCGCTTCCAGTCATCGGGATTTTGTACCGATGCTTTGATATAGTGCGGAATGGTCGAATGGCCGTCTTTTGGCAATTCCTCGTACAAACCCTCAAAATTGATGACGACTTTAGTCGTTTCGGTTTCTTCCACGATCTTATTTTCAAAAGGTGGATTGATCCAGGTCGGAACATAAAAAGTTTTTATCCGATCAAAATTAAGCAATTCATCTGCTTCTTCGTTGGTTTTAATATTGGCACGAGTAAAAAAAGGCCATGACAAAAAGTTTTCCTCCCAAAAGCCAAATTCCATATTAAAACAACGGTCGAACGAATGATAATTCATTTGTTGGTTAAACCGTTCCCGATCGGTCAGCGTCCCTTTCCATTTTTCACGGATCGGTATTATTTCCATTTTATGCGCCCCGGCTAATATCTTTTTTCATGAAATTGATTCTTTAAATGAACTAAAATTGAAATTGCCTAAAATGAACTAAAATTTAAAAAAAGTAAAATCAGAAATGACCAAAACTTGTCTTAATCTTTAGTGCTTGTACTCCATACATCAATACCCATTTCTAATAATTATCCCAGACTCGCCATTTGGCTTTGCCTTTCAGATCCGATTTTCCCCAGACCTGAAAAAATTGACTTTCCGGCGTATCAAACAAAATTTGATTTTGATAGATAAATTTCACCAAACTGGTAGCGGAAAAATATGGTTTCCCCTCCAGTATTTCCAGAAAAAACACATCAGCATCGGTCTCGGCGCTGCCATAAGTTAATTTTCCAGAATCATAATGGTAGCGAGGTCGGACATCTTCCTTCAACAAATCCATATCCAAATCCAGCTTGACGCCGTACAACTCTTTTCCATTTTCGACCTCGATGCCAATGCCAAATCTATCATCTCGAATCAATTTAAATTTTTCTACCACAAGCAGAGGATTTTCGCCTTTTTTGAGCGGATAGAGGATAGTGACAAATGACTCCGCTTGCCCAAAATCGTAATACTGGGAAGTCCCCTGAAACAGCGCCAGTTCTTCCTGCACATCGCGGCGCTCTTTTTCCGTGCCGATAAATTTCTGTTGCGGGAAAATTATCAATAGCTGATAATTTTCAGCATTGGGAATTCTGCCTGCCATCTGGTTAATTTTTGTTAAAAACCAATTTTCTCCAGATTGAAGGATTTCCTGGGTATGGAATAAATTGGCGATGGTGAAATATTCGGACTTAAAAAACTTCAGCGCATCTACGACAATAAAGTAATCATTTGGCTTATGATGAGTGATGATACGATCCCAGCGATAGCTCAATTTGTGATCTTCCAGGCGGGTGCGGGAATACTCCACTTTATTAAAATCTTGAAAATCAATTTTTGTTGTGCGCACCTGGTCATTGTAAGCGCCAGAGTTTTTGAGCACAGCAAAGAAGGGTTGCGTCAAATATTTTTTGACATTTCTGACCACGATTCGGTTGTGAAAAATATCAGCCCGAAAAGCGCCAAATTCACCGCTGGGAGCAATCTCCCGGTAGTTGCCATCTTTCAAGAGCACAGAGCCGTTTTTCATCAGCAGACAAATGCTGTTCTCATCCGAATGACCGTGATGCATTTTTTCTTCTTCCACTGCCAAAACATGTTTGAGATAATCTTTTTGCAGCAACGAGTAGTAGCCTTCATCTTTGTAATTCAACAGCAGATAAGTGGCATCTTTATCCCAACCGGAGCGAAAGATAATTTTTTTGCTAATCACCTCTTCCAGCACATCGCCAGATTGGTAGGTTGGCTCAACTGGCAACAAATTGGCATCGGCATATTCAGCTCGGGATACCAGCAAATTGGCAAAACTAAGATTTGGCTCGTCCCATACTGTTTTTGACGGATCCCCATTCACCGCAGCTTGGCAAATATTATCAAAAATTTTCTTGGCTGCCCATTGCATTTCTCCGCTTTGAAACTCTTTGGCGCCACGTGCCAACACCACATAGTATTCGTATAAATTGTCAGCCCAGCGACCATCTCCAAATTCAGGAATGGTGCCATTAGGCGCCATCAAGCGGACAAAATAGTCAAAATAAAATTTCATGATAGGCGATTTAAAAACCTCAGTTCGGCCGGTCAAATCCAGATAACTGATATAGGGGCGAAACCACACCGGATGGTAAATTTGCGCATCTTCGATTTCCCATTTTTCGATGCTATCGCTGGCAAGGGATTCAGCCATTTTTTTCCATTTTTTAGCTTGGGGGTGATCCGGAAAAATTAGCGCTGCTGCCATTAAACTTTCAGCCCGCAGCATGGCTCGATTCATCGCCCCCCATTCGGGAAACATAAAAATAATATTCACGCTAGCAGCCACTGATTCCTTTATTTTTTCTATATCCATTTTTGAATAGACAGCAGAATTTTTTGTCCTTTCATAACAAGCCGTAAACCGGGGTAACGATCGAAACCAATTAACCACCGGGATGCCCTCTCGATACTCAACTCGGTCGCGAAATCTTTTTGGGAAATACTGACGATAGCTCTCCAATGAGACAATCAACTCCCTGGTAATTTCAGCGTACTTTTTCTCACCAGTACTGGCGTACAAAAATGAAGAAATATCTGCCATGCTAACTAAAAAATCAGGTGGTTGGTAACCAATCAATTCAATAATATTTTCGACCTCGCCAGTCTGCGGTTTGAGGTATTTTTCTTTCCATTTATCGATCATGCCCTCCTTTTTGTTCAAAGCATCATCAAGGGTATTTTTCAGATAAGGTATGACCTCTGGTTGATTGCTCTCGGCGAACATGGAGGTAACAGCAAACAGGCAGCAAATAACTATAAAATTTTTCACCATAAAAATTCTCCCAGCTTAAATAAAACATTAATTTGTAAATCCAAATATCTGAAATGAATCCTTTCTACAGCTATTAAGTCAGTGAAAAATTGTCGAGCTCACTAAAAAATTGTGGAGTGCAGCAACTGTGTCACTGCATGAATTGACTCAGTCTCTACATTCCATAATATTTGAAATTGGTCAACAAGCATTATGAAATTCAAATCGCTATTAGAATAAAATATAAAATTAATTTGAGACAGTGATAATTGGCTAACCAAATTAAGCGATTAATGAGCAAGCGCTTTGAAATGATGCCTCTGGCCGGTTCAGCTACAAACCATATTCCGCCGGAATCCATTTTGAATTATCCAAAAACGGCACGAGTTCAGAGATGAATTTATTTTCATTAGCGGGAATTTCCTGCACTTGTTCCCTTATGTTATTTAGCCAGATTTTTTCTCGTTCTTCCAGCATCAGCTCTTTCTGCAAAATCGCCTCTTCCAATATTTCCAGCGCTTTGAGAATTCCGTTTATTGTCGCCTCCAGATAAGTTGAGCCTTTGACAATTTCTTTAGCAATAGCTAAAACGCTCTCCGGCGATAAAATCAATGCTTGCGGATCTTTCCCGGCGTCTGATTCGACTAATAGTTTTTGCAGACTGGCTGCCATGGTTGTACCCTGACTAATAGCAGCATTAAAAAGTCTGACATCATACTCCAATTGCTCCAAATACACGGTTGGCGCCATGCCGCCCAGTAATTTTATGTTCTGCACCGATTCGTTACTCCACAAATCGGCGCAAGCAGCAGCAATGTTTCCGAGAGGACTGAAGTGAGCGCAGGCAGCAGTTTTGCCTTCCATGGAAATGGGTATGCCTGCAATTACCTTTAAAAACGGACCTTCATAGCCGCAATCTTTGCCTGGCCCCGTCGCACCTTCTTCAATTGCGATCAATGACCTAACGATCGATGCTATTCTGACGATGGCGGAAAATATTCTGGGAATGTAACCATTTTCAGCCAGCACCATGGCAGTATTAGCAAAACCGCAGGCCGTATCACCACCGGCGATTTTGCCCTTGTCTCTGGCTATTTTCACTATCTTTTTCCAGAGAAATTTCATGTCCCTCACACCCAAAACACTCAGAGCAAAAATCACCTGTTTGATATCACACATCATGATGGCTTCATCAAAAATTTCTTTACCGCCCGTGCTCTCGATGGACAACAAATCTCCCCCGCAGGCTGCCCCTTGCTCGAACAGTTCTAAAATAAGATCTAAATAGCCACTTGTTCTCATTTTTGGCGGTCGTTCAAAGTCTCGAAGGTCGTTAGGAGTAAGTCGCAGTTCGCTTTTAAAACCAAATTTCTGAAAATAGTCTTCACAAACCTCATTCATTATTTTGACCAATTCAATTCCCAAAGCCGGTTTTCGTGTCATTTCCAACAGAGTTTCAAACTCAAATACAACGCCATTTGAATGCAGCTTCAGCGCCCGCTCAATAGCATCAGTGACAATTTTCTCGTACTGCATTTTGATCTTGGGAAAGGTATCCTCATTTATTGGCATCACAGGCAGGGTGAAGTTAAGCTCCGGATAAACCAATCCGCCTCCAAGGATTAGTCCTCTGCTTGTCTTCACCGGACGTGGCGCTGATCCAAAAATTAATTTATTTTTATCATTAATTATCAATTTTCTGTATTGCATTTTTGTCCTCATTATTTTCAATTTTGATTATTCATCTTCGCTGGAATAATATCGCCAAAAAATCATTCCACATACCCTGCCATTTGCTGTGCCATCATCAGTCGAGCCGCATTGTTGCCGAACCATAACTTTTAAAAAAGCCATCTAATTCATTTCAATTAAACTTAAATAGAGCAGTTGTTTTTATTTTTGGAATTTCAAATAGCCAAACCGCCAGGGCAAATGAAAAGCCGGGCGTTCGGTTTTGCTCCAGGCATAGTGCTCTCGTTGACCAGTTTGAGACAAGTCAATACGATAAAAATTAGCGCGCCAGCTATCGCCCGGTTTTGGCGGCAGGTTTTCTGCCCCATACAGTTCATCGAACGGAATGGCATAAAATGCCTGCCAACGTTTGCCTTTTCCTGGCTGATCTAAATCACCCTCAACCAAAACATGAGTCTTCATGTTTTTGATATTCATGGTAGTCAGCGGTTTAAACGGACCATTTGGATTCTCCGGCGTGCGGCTATTGATGACACAGCATTCGTACACGACATTCTTGGGGCTCAGATTTAACTCATAGTATTGATGCCGGCAGTTCGCCGGATTAAGAAACACTTCCACGCATTCCTCATTGTAAATCGGTCCGTTGTGCTCTTGCACTGTTCTCCAAATATAATCATCGTCACAGGAAAATCTAACATAAAGGTATTTGTCACTATAAGCCGCTTGAACGACAGTTGCAAAACGACCCGGTCGCCCTGTAATTGAATCGGTCAAATTTAGTGAAGGCACTTTTTCCCAAATCGCATGAGCTTGCTGGTTGTCCAGCTCAAAATCATTTGCTAATTTTTGACAAATATAAACCGGCAGTATCTGAGCTGCCTCAGCGCTGGCTAAATCGATCATGAGTCCTGCTCCGCTTTTTTGATGTACTATCTCCATTTGCCGACTATTTATTTCGGCGTTAACAAATGGTCCATTAAATAATTTATAATCTTTAAAATTAATCAGTTTTCCATTCAAACGGCGGGGGCCATCATAATTAAAGGTGAGAACGTCCTTTTTCGAATTCGCGTAGCTGACGGAAAGTGTTTGCTCAAAGGTATCAAAGACTAATGTATTGCTTTTTATTTGGGCTTTAAAACTTTCAAATGAATCATAATCGCTAGCTCCTGCAACTTCGACCACACAGCCATTTTTTAATTGGTAGCTGCGCAGGCGAAAACATTCTTCTTCTTCAATCCACTCAAATGGTCGCAAAGGGAAATAAGCGATGTAGGTATTTCCGCCCTGACAGAAGATCCAGCCAGAAGGATCGGTCTCTCTTCTCTCTAAATCCTTGGGGAAAAAACCATCGATATGGCCAAATTTTTCACCTTCAGGAATATGGTACAAAACGATAAGGGTATTTTCATGCTGAAAGGTCTGTTCATAAGGCGAACTGGAAACCCATTTATTTTCGCTGCCATAATATCTGTGTCCCCGTGCTACTTCAGCGACGGCAAATTTCATCTCTTCGGGAAAAAACTTGCCCAGATCAGGTGGTGCGACGTAGGGATGGATTGTGTAAATTGTCTTGTATGGGCTATTGGTCCTAAAACTGACATCCCAATTATGTTGTTGAATAGGCTGCAAAATTGCTCCGCCCATCATCGAGCCCAAGCCGAATTCTTTGGTCAGGTAGGAATATTTATAAACTGGTGGATTTCTCTCCTCACCCAAACGAATAATGTGACGAATCCGTTTGGTTTCAGTATGGACGTAAGGCTCACTGCGATCAGTACCGATCTTATATAATACATTAGGCAGGTCAAAATCGCTCATCGCGGCAGTTAATAAAAGAGCGTTGATTTTTGGCTCACTTTGGCCGAATAATAGCCAGCCCCATTGGGTCATAAGGGAATTGGGATCAGTGGGTCGAATAATCCTTTCTGGATACTCTCGACTGTGTGCGCCAACATAGATGCCATCGAGATGCTCAACGGCATAATCAGCAATCAGCCAATGGAGTATTGCCAGCGCATTCTGCTTCATAGCTGGATCAGCTGCCCATTGATACAGAGTGAAGATCGAGGAAATAAACACCGCCATGTAGGTCGGTGAGTCAAATTCGCCTTGTCCGATAGTGGTCGTCAGTCGCAACCAGTCGCTCAACCAATCTTCGGCTTCTTTTTTATTAGCCAATGAGGCTTTGCCAGTGTACCATTTTTCAGCCGGTAACTCGGGGAAGGTTTGGGCTGCCAGATAGAGACCAGTGTAGTACATGGTCAAATGATTCTCGGTATCCCCGCGATAGAAATTGGCGATGGCTAAATAATCTCGCACTTTGTGCCGCAAGTTCACTGGCATTTTTTCCCAGCTTGCCAAATACGCTGCCATCATTTCACAAATGGCAAACATGCCTCGCGGTGAATTGTCTTCTCGTTTCAGTTCCTGCTCAAACATTCGTAAGCCAGCTTCGACATCCTTGCCCTGGCGAATTTTAGCACCAGCAATTAAGAAACCTCGCTCCTGCGTGGTGTCAGCCCATTGTTGTACTTGTCGCACTCGCTCCTGATAGCCGGACTTTTCGCTCTGGGCTATCACTTGACTGATAAAAAATATTGAACAGTAAATGAGAATTATCTTTTTCATTCATAAGCCCTCAATTGACTTAACATTTATCCTGCTGATTTTGTTCTGCCAAAATATTAAAGGCACTCCATTTGCTGAGTTTGTTTAGCATGCGAAAGCCAAAATTTTTAGCAATTCTATAAAATGAACATATCCCACACCTGACTTGTCTCGAGTCCAATAAATTCCCAGCTTTCTCCGCCATTTGTGCTCATCCAAACGCCGTCATTTAATGTGCCGGCAAAAACAATTTCAGTCTTGATCGGATCAACCACCAACGCATGGATATCGAGTATTCTCAAATTTTGATTGACTGGCCGCCAGGATTCTCCTCCATTATCGGTCCTGAAAATCCCACCGGCAAATGTGCCGGCGTAAATTATATTTTTGTCTTTTGGAGAAAAAGCCAGCGCATAAACTGTCTGATGTGTTAAGCCAATATTTTTCTTTTGCCAGGTTGTGCCTGAATCAGTAGAAATAAAAATGCCATTTTCTTCAGTTCCCACCGCTAATAATTCAGCAAACTGGGGATGCTGAACAATAG
The DNA here is from genome assembly GCA_964571835.1 of uncultured Cytophagia bacterium. GTDB lineage: Bacteria > Zhuqueibacterota > Zhuqueibacteria > Thermofontimicrobiales > Thermofontimicrobiaceae > CAZNDR01. The sequence goes on from CAZNDR010000093.1 coordinate 10,050, forward strand.
TGCGAATGCCCATTCCGAGCAAGGCAATCGGCTCCCACTTTTCACCAGCGTCCTGGCTGCGATGAATGCCGTTTTCTGTGGCACAAAAAAGTAGCCGGGGAATGTTTTTATCGATCACCAGCGTTGGGGTAAAGGTGCTGGCTAAGCCGACATTTTTCTCCTGCCAGGTTTGTCCGCCATCAGAGGTTTTGAAAATACCATAAGCCGTAGCCGCATAAACAGTGTTGGGATTAACTGGATCAATCACGACTTTTAAACATTCAGTCATATTCCAACCAGTCGTTATCTTCCAGCTTTTTCCGCCGTCCTCGGATTTGAAGATGCCATTTCCTGCAGCTTGATAAAATACCTGTTTTCCGTCTTGCCAAGCTGTCGCTGCCGAAAAAAATTTGCCGTATTTCCATCCGTAGTGAGACCAGGTTTTGCCTCTATCGGCTGTTGAAAATAAGCCGATAGTGGGATTATCCTGGCTGTTGAGTTTGAATTTTTCTGTACTACGCGTGGTCACATAAAGAATGGGCGTTTTTGAGAATAGGTCTGTCCATTTCGTCAATAGAAAAACGATAAACAATAACTCAATTAATCTTTTTGTCATAGCTCGCTCCAATGCAAACGGAAAGAATCTCAATTCAAAAATTCTTCAATTTCAGTGGCATGTTCGATTTCTTTGATTTTGGGTTTTTTTTCAGCCCAATTTAAGACGCCTAAAAATAGGCGATAATACTCCAATTTAAAAAAGCCGACCAGCCACTTGCTTCTGTTTTTAGCGATAACTTCCATCGCGGTAATGTTCGGATGCAGTGAGATTGGCTGGCAGCCAAGCCAACTATCTGGTCTGTCCGAAACCACGTAACTCCAATCATAATGGCCGCCAAAAAAAAGCAGATATTTACTTTTAAGCTGCTGCACATTAGATGATTCAGGATGGATCAATTTGTGACTGATGAATACCGGTCCTTGATCAGTCCAATCGAGCAAATTTTTGGAACTGGCTCTGGCGATGCAGCCTTTTCCCTCTTTGGTCACCGCAGTATAATAGAGAGAATATTCGTTACCCCAACGGCACACATGCGGATCACGGCAGGGTGCTCCTTCTTCAGTCGGGCAATAAGCCCATGGATATTCTTCTGGGCGAATGAGTGGCTTATTGGAAATTCGCTGCCAATAAAAAAGATCATCTGACACCGCAGCGCCAATTCGTTGATTGTTTTCGATGGTAACGCCAGTGTAAAATAGCCAATATTTTCCAAAGGCTTCAATCACGTAAGGTGCAAAAACGTGTCCGCTATCCCAACTAT
>CAZNDR010000094.1:0-11185 GCA_964571835.1 uncultured Cytophagia bacterium
GGCATAGTTGAACTAATATTTTTTTAATCTATCAGTTTTAAAAAAGGATATTTTCCTATTAAAAAAAAATCTGGATTTGCCTATTATAATCACAAATTAATATTATCACCAAGATAAACTTGAATTTTTTTGCAATGGTTATGGTCATTAAAATTTGTTTATTGAAATTTATTCGTTAGCTGTCGGACAAGTTTTGGAAATTTAGCTAATTGCCAGTTGGAATTTGCACCAATGTTACGCTGCGCCCTGGTATGGCTATTTTAGAAAACGAAGCGATCGTTCAAAAAGATGTCCTGCTGGTTCAATTTTAAAAACGGCAAATATATCATTCGCAAATTTAAAAGTCAAGTTAAATTTTGTTATTTGATTCACATTATCAGCTTTTGATTCATTTTTCTCTTGAAAATGACTCAATAATTTTGTATATATTGTTCCAATTTGTTATGGAAGAAGTTCAAGTTAAGCAGGAGAATTAAATGTCCAAAATTGAAAGACGCAAATTTATCAAAATGGCTGGGCTTTCTGGTTTAGCGTTGGCAGGAATTCCTCGCCTATCTGGCAGCCCGAATATTTTCAATAATTCGATTGATTTGGCGGTCGTTTCTAATAGCACGCCGGAGATAATGGTAAGAAAAGCAGTAGACATGTTCGGTGGAATGGAGAAATTTATCAAAAAAGGTAGTACGGTGCTGGTCAAGCCAAATATCGGCTGGGATCGTGCGCCAGAACAGGCAGCCACGACTAATCCTCAAGTCGTCGCTGAGATAGTCCGGCTTTGCAAAAATGCTGGCGCCAAAAAGGTCAAAATTTTTGATCGCACTTGCAACCAAGCAAAAAGATGTTATGCCCGAAGTAAAATTGAAGAAATGGCAAAAGCGGCTGGGGCTGAGGTGAGCCATGTTTACGACCAAAAATTTAAAAAGCTGACTATTCGCCAGGGCAAAGAATTGAAAGCTTGGGAATTTTACGAAGATGCCCAACAAGCCGATGTGGTCATCAATGTACCTATTGCCAAACATCATTCACTTTCCCGGGTAACCTTGGGATTAAAAAATATGATGGGCATCCTTGGCGGCAATCGGGGTGAAATCCATAATCATTTTGATATAAAAATAGCCGATATTAATACTGTCATCGTCCCTCAGCTTACCATTATTGATGCAGTACGAATCTTAATGGACAATGGACCGCAGGGCGGAAATTTGAGCGACGTCAAAGAAATGAATACGATCATCGCTGGTGTTGATCCGGTAGCAGTGGATGCTTACGGCGCAACACTGTTTGATTTAAAACCCGAGCAATTGGGATTTTTAAAAGAAGCCCAAGCGCGGGGTTTGGGCACAATGAATTTGGCGGCACTAAAAATTGAAAAAGTAAATCTCGCCGCCTAACAGATTCTTGGTTGGCAAAACAAGAATCATTCGCTATTTTATAAACATATTTAAAGTAGCAATTTATAAAAAATCAACTGTCTCACGCCAAACCTTTGCTTCATCCTAAACCAGGAAGGCTCATGCTTTTAACAAGACGAATTTCACAAGTATTATTTTTCATGCTTTTCTTGGCGTTATTTTATCTGGCAGCATTTCCCTATCAAATAAATTTCCCAGCCGATCTGTTTTTGCGCGCCAGCCCATTGATTGCTCTTTCCACATCGTTGGCAGCGAAAAAAATTATTGGGACTACGCTGCTAGCGTTTGGAATTTTAATTCTCACTTTTGTTTTAGGTAGATATTTCTGTGGCTGGATTTGTCCATTAGGAACAATGATGGATATATCCGACCGCGTAATAGGCAAGGTGAAGAAAAAATATCCGCCATTAAAACGGAAATGGCGGGTCTGGAAATTTTCCATTCTCATTTTGATATTTATCGCTGCTCTTTTTTCGCTTCAATTCATCTGGTTTTTCGATCCCCTTGTCATTATGACCAGAACGATGACGACAGCAATTTATCCAGTTTCGGTGATCTTGTTAGAAGGAGTCATGAATCTCTTGTTAGTAATGGGGATTTTTCAAGACTTGCTGTTTGAGCTTTATGATTTTTTGCGTGAAACCATATTACCTATTGAGCCTTTGTTTTTCCAAAAAAGTGTGATTTTTGGATTGATCTTTTTAGGAATTTTGTCGTTAAATTTTTTCGCCAGGAGATTTTGGTGTCGCTACCTATGCCCATTGGGCGCGTTATTCGGCTTTTTTTCGGCTTTTCGATTGACAAGAGGCATTTTTATTGCCGAAAACAAATGCACTGCTTGCGGCAGATGCCAGCGCGAATGCAAAATGGACGCTATCAAGGATGGTTTTCGTTCTTACTCGCCGATTGAATGCATCGAATGTTTGGCTTGCGTTTCTGTTTGTCCTACGCAGGCTATTAGTTATCAGTTGACGCCTCGTTTTGCCCGCGAAAAGATTGATGTCACGCGACGTCGGTTTTTGTACTCTACGGCGGGCGGATTGCTAACGCTGGGTTTAATTAGAAGTGGGCTTGCCGATAAAACGGCGCTGGGGAATGTCGTCCGTCCACCAGGAGCTTTGCCAGAGCCGGAGTTTTTAGACCGCTGCGTTCGTTGCCAGGAATGCGTTAAGATTTGTTCGTCAACTGGCGCTTGCTTGCAACCGGCATTCTTGGAAAGCGGGTGGGAAGGGATGTGGACGCCGCGCGTAGTGGCCAGGCACGGTTATTGCGAATACAATTGTAATCTCTGTGGGCAAGTCTGTCCCAGCGGTGCTATTCAACCAGCTCAGTTAGAAATGAAGCAGAAAGAGCTCAGAATGGGCACTGCTTATTTTGAGAGGAATCGCTGCATACCCTGGTACCGAAATGAAGACTGCCTGGTCTGTGAGGAGCATTGCCCTCTGCCTGAAAAAGCGATTAAATTTGATCCGCGCCAAGTGATATTGCCAAATGGTGAGACCAGAATGGTCAAATTTCCCTATGTGGATGAATCACTTTGTATCGGCTGCGGAATTTGTGTTACTAAATGTCCCGTGCCAGGTCCGGGCGGCATTTTTTTGACAAATGCATTGGAACAGCGCTGGGCAACCAATCAATAAAGATAGGGAAGTAATAATTGATAGCCAATAGCTCAGAAAAAATGGCCGAAAAAGAAATTATCTTAACACTGGATAGCGGTGCTGAGCTGCCAGAAAATCTGGCAAAGATGGAAAATAAAATTCAGCAGGTTTTTAGTGCCAATCTGTTTAACCTGGTGATTGATTTAAAAAATATTGTACTGGCGCCCACTGCCTTTTTAATCTTATTGATTAGAACAACCAGTCAAGCGCGGCGAATGGGAGGAGATATAAAATTGACCAATGTCAATCCCATGGTGCGAAATGGCATGGTAACATTTACACCTAATACCTACTTGACCTTGGAAACTTCGGAAAAGTTTGCCTTAGCGGATTTTGGCGAAACTTTTGCGAGCGATATTTCGTTGGATAACAATAAAAACCTTGATGAATCTACAAGCGAGGATCAGAAAAAGGAAGAAAAAGAACCAAACCTTGAATTTGAAAAATTTGATATCGTCTCAGAATTGCAGTCATTAGGCCTGAATGATGCAAATAAAATAAGAGTAGGCAGCTCAGCAGAAAATCTGTACCAGGTGTGCGATTTTGTTTTATTACAAGCACGTAAAGCCGGGTTTAATGAACATGAGCTGGCTAAAATTAAAGTCACTGTCTATGAAGCAAGTTTAAATGCCATTGAACACTCTTACTTTTCTAATCCTGATTATTGGATCGATGTTTATGCAATTGAGAAGAATAATAAATTTTATATCATAATCCACGATTGGGGCAGATGTTTTGAGTTCAATCCGAACCGTAATTATGATGTGGAAATGGCGGTCAAAGAAAGACGAACTGGTGGTTTTGGTTTGCACATTATTAAACGCTCAGTTGATGAAATATATTATTTAGCTGACAATAAAATTGGTAATCGATTGGTGCTGATAAAAAAAATTGATGTCGAGAACAATGGTCAATGAAAAAAAACGTAAAATTAACCGAAGAAATAAAACAATTTCAGAACGAAAAGAAATGGTATGGCATAGTTCTAATTGGATTAGGCCTCCTGGGATTGATTTTGCCCTTAATGCCCGGCTGGCTATTGATAGCAGCTGGCGTGGCTCTGATCAGTCCAAAATATGGCGAACGGCTTTTGGGAAAGATTAAATCATTATTCAAAGCAATTCTAAAATCTAAGTGATTTGTGAATTCAGCAAGGATAACAATTGGATTATTTAGCGAGGTGAGAGATATGTTTTTGTCCTCAACAGATATTATTTTGCTGGCAGTTGGTTTTATTATAACCATGTATGCCCAGACAAAAGTGAAAACCACTTTTGCCCATTACAGCAAGGTACGTTCTCGGGCTGGCTTAACTGGCGCACAAGTAGCGCAACGTTTATTTGACCACAACGGAATTGCAGATGTGCAAATTGAAGAATCGCATGGTTTGTTGTCGGATCACTATGATCCGATAAAAAAGAAATTGAGATTAAGCGAAGGAATTTACCATTCGACTTCAGTAGCTGCTCTGGGTGTAGCAGCGCATGAAGTCGGGCATGCCATTCAACACAAATCTGCTTATGCGCCGTTAAATCTTCGGCACGGGCTATTCCCCATTGCCAATATCGGCTCGAATCTGGCAATGCCTTTGTTTTTGATCGGATTGTTTTTTCAGCAGGGGATGGGATTCCTGATGGACGTTGGGATATATTTATTTTTAGCTGCTGTCGTTTTTCAGGTTGTTACTCTGCCTGTCGAATTCAATGCCAGCAAACGAGCTCTCTATCAATTGGAAACAGGTGGGTATTTAGCCAAGGATGAAATAGCTGCTGCCCGAAGCGTGCTTTCTGCAGCCGCCTTAACCTATGTCGCTGCTGCAGCCGTGGCAGTCATGCATTTGATTCGCTTGCTCCTCATCCGCGGTGCTTCAAGAGACTAATTCACATTTGATAAATGAAAAAAAGGAAACACCCTTTCAGAGAAGATCTCTCTTTGAAAGGATTTCCTATTTATCAGCTCAAGAAGGGCTGTCACCATACTCAAGTCTATGGCGTAATAATACTCCTTAAGCCAGGCCTCAATAAATTATTAAATGTATTTCTGAGCAAGCGATAAATACTTTGCTTTTACCGCTAAACGCAGCACGAAATTGCTGCTGCTGTTTTTTCTTCAATTTGCCTCAATTGCTGCTGCTGTTCATCTTTCTACTCAAAATCCACTTTCTGAAATCAGCACCAAGCAAAGAATTGATCAGTTGGATGATGCATCGGCTGAAACAAAGTTATCTTTTACTGAGGATGCTAAAATAATCTTGCCAACCGTTGTTTCCATATCTTGTACATAACTTGTCAACTCAAAAAAAGCGATGATTGATCAAATTTAAGATGCTGAGCTTCGCAAGTTTTTTACTGAAAAAATTTTCAATTTTGCCTCGCCTCGTGAGTATCGACAAAAAGGCTCAGGGTTAGGGATTAATTTTTCGAACGAAGGTTTCATCTTGACCAATCTGCCGTCGTTGAAAATGCCGATGTGATACTGATAAAATTAGCCGATAATAGGACATTTAAAGCTTTATGGCACAGCGCTGATGAGCTGACTGAATTAACGGTCATTAAAATTCAAGCTGCCAATTTACCAGCGGCAAAATTTAGCAATTCAGCTTCTCTTAAAATTGGTGAATGGGTTTTGGCAGTAGGCAATCCGCCTGCGCTGCCTTCAACCGTAACGGCTAGAATTATTATCGCCTTTGGCCGTGAGAATGATATTATCGATGATAACTTGGGCGCAGGAGATGTTATTCAAACCGATGCCACGATCAATCCCGGCAGCAGCAACGGAGCTTTGGTCAAATTAGAAAGTGAAATGATTGGTGTCAATGCAGCCATCGCCACTCAATCCGGCTTTTCTGAAAGCTATGGTTTTGCTATTCTGGCGAATCTAGCAAAACAGGTCATGAATGATCTGATTAAACTCGGTTTTATCAAGCGTAGCTATCTGGGCATATCCATGCAGGAGGTGACAGAAAAAATCGTCAGCGCGCTATCATTGGAAAATCTGCGAGGCGTATTTGTCAACCATGTGGTCAAAGGCAGCCCAGCCGAGGCAGCGGGTCTGAAGGATCAAGATATTATTCTAAAAATTGACGGGACAGTGGTCGAGCAGGGAAATATAGCGTAAAGCATGGTTGCCCGAAAAAAATTAGGAGAAAAATTAAGGCTGCATGTGAAAAGAAAAAACAGTTGCTGTCCGTCTCCGTTTTCTGGGGTGAGCGATCTTGATTAAAATCAATTTTGCCAGCAACGACAGCCAAAAAGGATTATTTTCAACACGGATTAAAGGTCAAATCGGTGAATACCAAGTTTGCCCAAGAATTGGAGGTACAGGATCGGCAATGCGTCGCGATTTCAGAAGTGGAACCCTTCAGCCAAGCGTACGAAGCAAATATTCAAGTTTCGGATAGCATACAGGAAATCGATGGCAACAGAGTAACCTCCCAATTGGCCTTCGAAAGAAGCCTTTCTGAGTTAATACCTGGCAACGTCAACATTTTAAAAGCGAACGCGTGACGGAAATATTTTTCATCGCTTTCTTGAAATTCCCACATAGCACCAATAGCTGAAGGCCGTCTTTAGAAAGCTACGATTAGGTTTGATATTTGTTTTTCATGATGACACGGGATAATAGAAATTGCACCATTCAGATGAACTTTTTTTTTAAAATCACCTCTCCAAAATAAAAAATCAGCTCACAGACCATTACAATAGTTTGCTTTGTTAACAGGCCCTTTTAGTGACGTCGGCTTTATCAATAAAAGGAAAATAAATTCTTTGGAATTGGGCGACAAAAAATAGTTCAGGCATATTTTTGCTGCATTTAATGAGTATATCTTTCTGATCTTAAAGAATGAGCGTGAAGAAAACCGTTCAGCATTTTATTGGTCGAAGCTATTCTGCCAATATGACAGGGGCGTAGCGTGGACGGAAATTATTTTCATCCATGCTAATTTATTTAAAAATAGAGGATAATGAAGGTTGATCAAAGTGGCACAATGTTTGTATAAAACAAACTTCTAATTAAAAAAATGTCCACCTTTGAATAATGAAGATATTTGTTTGAACCAGGCTGAGGAGGTTTATGTATAGCAGTGAATCAGAAAACAATGCTTACGAAATAAAAATAAATGAAAATGACAAAACGAATCAGGAAAAAATGAAAGAAGAGATTAATGCGAACCAAACAGTCATTGTCGAGAAAGATCCTCAGCCAAAGGCAACCGATCCGGCTACTGCTGAACCAGATTATTTTGATCAACTACAGCGGTTGAAAGCTGAATTCGTTAATTATAAAAAACGAATAGAGTTGGAGCGAATGCTGCTTTCAGATATCATTAAAGGTGATTTTATAAATAGTTTGTTACCTTTAATTGATGATTTTGAGAGGCTGCTAAAGCATGCAAACAAGAGTGATAACGAACTTATCAATGGAATAAATTTAATTTATAATAAATTAATGGAAAGACTCACCGAACAAGGATTAAAGCCGATAAAATCAGTGGGTGAAAAATTTAATCCCCAGATTCACGAGGCTTTGTCAGCAGAATTTCAAGCTGGCGCTGAAGAAAATATGGTGATTGATGAGTGGCGAAAAGGCTACCTGTTTAAAGATAAGTTGCTGCGGCCGGCACAAGTGAAAGTGAATAAAACATAATAAGCGTGGTGATGGAAATGCCAAAACGGGATTATTACGAAATATTGGGATTAAAAGATAGTGCCTCGCAAGAAGACATTAAGCGTGTTTACAGGAATTTGGCTAAAAAATATCATCCAGATGCTAACAAGGGAGATAAAAGTTCTGAAAATAAATTTAAAGAAATTTCTGAGGCATACAATGTGCTGAGAGACCCCGAAAAGAGACAAAAGTATGATCAGATGAAAAAATTTGGAGCATTTGGCGGCAGTCATCAAGGTGGCTTTGGCGGATTCGATTTCGGCAATTTTGATTTTGGCAATGTCTCTCGAGGTGCTTACAGGACTCGTCGCAGCAGTGGCGGTGGCAGCATCTTCGATGAGCTCTTTGGCATGGGCGGATTAGGCGACATATTCAGTCAGATGTTCGATCAAGGAAATCGCTATCGTCAGGATGGAAGCGGTAGCCAGCAAAAAGGTACCACCGTCCAAACCGAAATTGAGATACCATTTGACTTAGCAATCACCGGCGGCAAACAAACTATTTCCGTTGTAGTTGATGACAAATGTAGCGCCTGCAAAGGAACTGGGGTCGAAAAAGGCCGAGACGCCAAAACCTGTCCGAATTGTGGAGGTAGGGGGACAATTTCCATTTCGCAAGGTTTTTTTGCCGTAAATAGAACATGCCCCAGATGCTTTGGAAGGGGCATTATCATTGATCATCCCTGTACTGTTTGTCAGGGCAAAGGCGAAGTCGAGCGGGCTAAAAGACTATCGATTACCATTCCCAAAGGTGTCACAGACGGTGCATTGTTACGGCTGAAGGGCATGGGCAATAACGGGCGCAGGAATGGCAATCGAGGGGATCTGATTGTAAAACTTAAAATAAATAAGCACAATTTTTTTAAGCGCAAAGGAAATGATATTTATTGTGAGGTGCCAATAGATATTATTAAAGCAATAAAAAGCACCAAAATTAGAGTTCGGACTGTCTATAATAGTAAGATTGAATTAAAGGTACCTGCTGGGACGACAGATGGAAAAACATTCCGAGTCAAGGGTATGGGTATTAACTCGAAAAAAGGTATCGGCGATTTTTATGTAACGATCAAAGTGGTCAGACGAAGTAATCTATCTGATGAAGAAAAAAAATTAGTCGCTGCTTATGATAAGAATATCAATAGGTAAGTAAACCAGAAAAAATTTAAGCATGGAGGATTTTAACATGTCAATCTCAAAAAGAAATGCACTATTTTTAGTGATGGCGATTTTTTTGGGCATAATTGTTGGATTAGCAATTTCGACAAATTTCAACTTAATCTACAATAGTATTGCCTCGGGCAATAAAGCTTTGAAGGCAAATGCGCAAAATAGTAGTCAAGCGACTTCACCAGAGAGCAATGAAGGTTCCGTTCGACAAGCAATGGATTCACCTGTCATTCTCAATGGGCTGTTGGAGCTTGAGAAAACTTACATCGATGTAGCTAAAATTGCCAAACCGTGGGTGGTCACTATTACCAGTGAAAAATATATCAAGTACCGACAGTTTGATCCATGGGATTTTTTCGGTGATTTTTTTGGTAGAAGGGAGCCTAATCGCAATGGTGAAGACAAAGAAAGAACGTACGTGCAGCAGGGATTGGGCTCGGGCGTTCTTGTTAGCGCTGATGGTTACATTTTGACCAATAATCATGTCGTACAAGAAGCCGATGAAATCAGAGTGATAACAATGGATAAAAAAGAGTACAAAGCCGAAATTGTCGGCAAAGATAAAAATACAGACGTCGCAGTCGTTAAAATCCATGATAAAAACTTGCCCTATGCAAAATTAGGTAATTCGGATGAAATGGAAGTTGGGCAAATTGTGCTTGCCATTGGTAATCCATTTAGTCGGGAGCTGCAATTGACGGTGACCGATGGTATCATCAGTGCAAAGGGACGCTCCGGAATTGGTACTGGCACATTTTATCAGGATTTTATTCAAACTACAGCCGCTATTAATCCGGGCAACAGTGGGGGAGCGCTGGTTAATCTAAAGGGAGAACTAATTGGCATTAATACAGCCATTATTTCCAGCTCCGGTGGTTTTAATGGAATCGGTTTTGCGATTCCCATTAACATAGCAAAGCATGTGATGGAAATTCTAATTGATAAAGGTTATGTTGTCCGAGGCTATCTTGGAGTTGTTCCTCAGGCACTGACTGAAGAAATGGCTCAAGCGCTTGGCTTGTCTGATTCTCATGGCGCATTGATTGCATCGATCTCCCCCGGAACGCCTGCTGATAAAGCCGGATTACGGGAAGAAGATGTCATTGTGGAGATCGATGGGAAAGCCGTCCGTGATGTCACAGAGTTCAGATGGCGAATTGCCGAATACGAACCCGGAACAAAAGTGGAAATGAAAATTTTCCGGGATGGCAAATATAAAACGATTTCTGTGACATTGGATAATCATCCAGATGATCGACCACAAAAGGAAATAACAGCCAAAACATCTGATAAACTTGGCATCACTGTCGGGAATTTGACTCGAGAATTAGCCCGGCGTTATGGCTACGATGATGATACTGGTGTGATTGTTACTGACGTCGAAGGCAATAGTGAAGCCTTCCGCAACGGTATTCGCGAGGGCGATTTAATCACGGCTATCAATCGAAATAGCATCGAAAATGTTCGTGACTATAACCGCCTGGTTGAAAAAGCTAAAGGAGGCGATATTTTGCTTTTCCGCTTGAAGAAAAAAACAGCGGATACAGTTAGCACGTGGTATGTTTCTGTACGCATCCCCGATTAATTTGCCAACACGCTCTGTGTTTTTATTGGTCAGAGCTAAAAAAAGACGCTGTAGGCAAGTATTGAAGGGGAATATAACTTAGTCGTATTTATATTCCCATTCGAGTTTGTGCTTTTGAATAAATTTATCATACCGTAGCTTAAATTTATGCTTTGATTGACCAGTACAATTTGAGAAGCAAAATCTATGACAAAAATCATTCATTAAAATTCAATTTGCTTTTTAGGGCATTTTGCTAATGAACAATGATAAATTTTTTAAGATAAAATTAAATGTTCAAAATACACTAAGCAGGTAAGTTTCAAAAGGGAGTAATTCATGCCAACTTATGATTATATGTGTGAAGAATGCGGACATCATTTTGAGGAATTTCAATCCATCTCTGCAAAACCATTGACACAGTGTCCGAAATGTCAAGGCCGCGTGAAAAGGCTTATCGGAATTGGCAGTGGCTTTTTATTTAGAGGCAGCGGCTTTTATATAACTGATTATCGAAGCAGTGGTTACAAAAACGATAAACAAAAAGCTGAAGGAAAAGCTGCCTCCAGTTCCGATAGCGCAAAACGGTAGAAAAGGAAAAGATAGAACAATTCAAAGCGGTGGCATAGATTTCTGTCAAAACGGCAGTAATAAAAAATCATAAATTAATTGTAGATTTTGGTAAGCCGAGAGGCAAATTTATAATCTTAATAT
>CAZNDR010000095.1:0-11167 GCA_964571835.1 uncultured Cytophagia bacterium
AAGAGACAGATTTTAATTCAATCGCTTGACTTCTGCCGATTTATTTGTTATATTGATTTCAGGGAAATGTCAAAAATAGAAGACGAGAAAAACCATCAAGATGATAGGAGCGTAAATTTCTCTGAAGTGTCAACGAAATACAGTTAAAAAACTGCAAATGGAGGAACTTTCAAAAGAGGTCATAGTATATAAACAGAGCTAAATTTAATTTCTTGAAAATAAAGTAACTAAAGGAGAGAAAGGATGGGATGATTGATGATATCTGTGGTAGTTGGGCACAATGAATCACTGGATCGCGCTCTACAACGGTTTAAGAAGAAATGTCAACAAGCCGGAGTACTGCGCGATTACAGAAAAAACAGTTATTATTTAAAGCCAAGCATGAAAAAAAGAATTAAGCACAGCAAGGCGGTTCGCCGACAGAGTCGCTTAGTAGATAAATATGGATCAGTCGAAAAATAACGGGAGTTTTGATTTATAAAATAATATTCAAAAAATTAGAGTCAGTTTCAGTGCAACAGAGTGATGGTTACGAGTTGACTGATATCAGTTTTCTCTGAGGAGTAATGAAAGGCAATTATTTAAAAAAATATGAATAATTTGATAGCGTTGGCAATCTAATTGAAAGCGAATTTTTGAACTAATTAAATGAATAAATAATGAGAAGTAAATGACTTTGAAGAAGAAAAAAGTGGTTGCAACAAGGAGTAAACATTCTATTGAAAAGTACTTGGAAGAAATCGGTGGATTCTCGCCCTTGCATCCGGAAGAAGAAATTGATCTTGCTCGACGGATTCGTAAGGGAGATGAGGAGTCGCTGGATAAATTGGTGAAAGCGAATCTCCGTTTTGTTATTAGTGTCGCCAAAGAGTACCAGGGGCAAGGATTGCCTTTGTCCGATTTAATCAGTGAAGGGAATCTTGGATTAATAAAAGCTGCCCAGCGCTTTGATGAAACACGTGGTTTTAAATTTATCTCTTACGCAGTGTGGTGGATTCGTCAATCCATTTTGCAAGCGCTCGCAGAACAATCGCGGGTGGTGCGGCTACCGTTAAACCGTGTTGGTGCTATCAATAAAATTGGTCGAGCATTAGAATCACTGGAAAAAGCTTATGGTAGAGAGCCAAGCATGGCAGAGGTAGCCACTAAAATGGAAATGAGTACCTTCGAAGTGGCCGATGTAGTGAAAACATCAGCGCGTCATTTGTCGCTGGATGAACCATTTAAGGAAGAAGATGGCAATAGTCTGCTGGATGTCATTAAAAGTGATCGTTACGAACCGCCGGATAGCTTATTGATGCATGAGTCTCTCAAAGTCGAAATCGAAAAGGTACTGCATACCTTGAAACCACGAGAGGCGGAAATTATCCGCTTGTATTTTGGGCTGGAAGGCGACCGTCCGTTGACGCTGGAAGAAATTGGTGAACATTTTAAATTGACGCGTGAACGAGTGCGCCAGATCAAGGAAAAAGCCTTGCGTCGACTTCGACATCGATCACGTCTGGAGCCGTTACGAAAATATCTGGGATAATCGACCTTGTCTCGATAAATTTGAAAGCCCTTGTGCCTCAGTCCAAGGGCTTTTTTGTTGGGTACTTTTTGAACTTCTCATGAATGGCTAAAAAAGCTGGCTTGCTATATGAACTCATTTTCTCTTTTTAAGTTAAATAGTTAAAATTATAAATAGAATATGGTCGAAAGATAGGTCAGGCAATATGGTAGAATGTGGCGTGGTCAAGAAAACGGAAAATAATTTAGCCTGGGTGACCGTAGTGAAAGGAAACCAGTGCCAGGGATGTACTGCATGCAATAGTTTCGGTGAAGGCAGTGCCCAGCTTATTGCTCAGAACGACCTGGCCGCACAACCCGGCGAAAGTGTCGAGGTGGAAATCGATCCAAAACAGGTGGTGAAACATTCGGCGATTGTTTTTTTATTGCCGGTGATAGGTTTGATTGTGGGCTACTTCTTGGGTATCCGCTACCTGACAAAATTTGGCTGGGCTAGCCAAAGTGCCGGCATTATCGCTAGTCTCGGACTGATGGTGATTGTTTTTATTGGTATTTATTTTTATGATCGAGCAGTTGGAAAGTCACCGGTAAAAAGTGCCCGAATAATCAGAAAAATATGAATTTTGTTTGCAGCGCATTGTTAGCTAAAATCAATGGAATGGGCAGCAGACCGAGGGCTATGTTTCAGTGAAGCTCCGCCTGATCCGGCTGAGATGTTGTCAGGAACCCGATAAATCGGCAAAGGATAATGACCCTATTCGCAATTGCCATATTATTACAAAATCCCTGATTTGCCAAACTCTCACATCTGTTTGGCTTTTAAATAGAAAAAAAAATTTAGGCAGGCTCTGTTCACTTTAAAGGAATTATTAATTGATTCGTCTTATTAACAAAGAAATAATTACTATTATTTTTTTTCTTTTCAGTCTGCCTGTTTTAGCAATTCAAGCAGACGATGTCCACATAACCAGCCAATCGGATCAAGGCATAACGTTAGTTTTTCGACCGCAGAATTGGCAAATAGTTTCTCAGGCTATAGAGAATCAATCATATATTAAAATCAATTTTCAAAATAGCGATTTTGCTTTTTCTCCGGGAGATCCGCGACTGCCAGTGCGAACGGTTATTGTTGGCATTCCGTTTGGCGTCTCTATTAATTTGGAGATAATAGAAAAAAAAGAAAGCAGAACTGTTAGAGGCAGAGTCATGCCGCTGCCGCAGCTTGGTCATCAGACTATGGGCGATTTTAAGTTTTTAGAAAACAAACAAATCTACCACTCACTTCAGCCTTTCCCGCCACAATTGGCTGACATTTCTGCTTCTAAAGTAGTGCGTCACCAGCGAGTAGCAGTGCTCTCGTTTTATCCGGCGATTTTTGAACCGGCAATAGAAAAAATTCATTTGTACGATCAATTGACGGTGCGGATTAATTTTTCGCAGGCAGGTTTTCAGCACGATAGCATGAACAGTGATCGAGATAAATTTTCCTACCATTCCATGTTGATCAATGCAGAATTTGCCAAAAGATGGCGCCAAACTCCACCGAGATTAGCTAAACGAAGTTCTGAGCAATTGACGGGTGATTTTTATAAAATTTTTATTAGTGAAGATGGCATGTATAAAATAACCGGTGCTGATTTGCAAAATGCTGGTTTGAGCCTGAGAAACGTTAATCCCGCTACCATAAAAATCTTAAATAACGGTGGCCTGCCCCTGCCGCAAGATTTAGATCAATCGCGAAGTGTTGACCTCATAGAGAACGCCATTTTTGTCGATGATGGAGGCGATGGGCGGTTCGACTTGACTGATTACCTGCTCTTTTATGGCAAGGCGGTGAACGGCTGGCAATATCATGCTGACCGTGATTGCTATTATCATTATCTGCACCCTTATACGCGGGAAAATATCTATTGGCTAAGTTGGCAGGATTTGAATCCGGGAAAAAGAATGGAAACCAAAGCCAGCGTCGTCGATTCATCGGCGATCCCAGTTGATGAGTTTCTCGATCATCTTTACCTTGAAAACGAATTTAATAATTTGCTCAATTCAGGAACCTGCTGGCTGGGAAATTATTTCAGTGATGAAGCCCGGCAGAGAACTTATCAATTGAATTTAAAGGATGCTATTCCTGGCAGAACGGCAAACTTTCGTTTGACAGTGGCGGGCATTTCCAATCACTTGCATCGTTTCCTGTGTTATTGCAACGATGTCTATTTTGCTAAGGTGCCTGACTTTTACAGTTCAAGTGTGGAGCATCTTGCCATTGTCGAAAAAAGTATTTCCTCGGCTATAACCTCAGGAATTGAAAATGGCAATAATCGAATTAAAATTGAATACCAACCCGTGAACAGTGCCTCATTAGCCTATTTGGATTGGTTGGAGTTGGATTACTATCGCCAACTCAAAGCCGATAATAATGAACTTGAGTTTTACAGTCCCGATTCGGCGGGCGTCTATCACTATTCAATCCATTCTTTTTCCGGCAATGATATCAGAATTTTTGATATATCTCAATTCGCTAACGTGAGCCAGATTAAATCCAATTCCGCTAACAATGGTAAAGTTGAGTTTTTTGATACTGTCGCTTCGCAGACGGCCAAAAAATATTTGGCCATTCATCCGGACAAATTCAAAAAAACATTGAATATCCAAAAGGATATTGCTTCGAATTGGCGCGGTTGGGAAAAGGGAGCTGATTTGATAATTATTACTTACGATGATTTTTATGATGCCGTCTTACCGCTGAAAAGCTTTCGGGAAAATTGCGATAGCCTCAAGACCGTCATAGTAAATATCAGCGACGTGTATGATGAATTTGCCTGGGGCTTAAAAGACCCAACCGCCATCCGTGATTTTATCAAATATGCCTATGAAAATTGGTCGCCAAGTCCGCGATTCGTTTTGTTGTGTGGCGATGGTGATTTCGATTACAAAAATTATCTTTCGCCCCAGGATCCGAATTGGATTCCGCCTTATGAGACTTCCGAGCTCAGTGAAAATTCCAGCCGGGCGCGCGACGACTGGTACGTCTGCGTTGCCGGAGACGATGATTTTTTGGACCTAGCCATCGGTCGAATACCGGTGCGAAGTTTTGATCAAGCATTACAAGTGGTTAAAAAAATTATTGACTATCAAAATGATCCAGCTATGGGCGAATGGAGTAACACGTTTACCATGGTGGCAGACGATGAGTTTGGCCAAGGCGGCGCATTTGATCAGATTCAAGACCATATTCCTGATGCGGAAAAAATTTGTGAAACAGTTATTCCCAGCCAGTTCGATATTAAAAAAATCTATCTTACCGAATACCCGATTGAAAAAAGCGCTTCGATATCGGGCATCCGTAAACCGGCGGCTACCGAGGCATTTTTAAAGCAAATAAACAAGGGAAGCCTTATTATCAATTACATTGGACATGGCAACGAAGATTTATTGGCGCATGAACGAGTGATTAATAAAGCTGATGATTTTTCGAAAATTGAAAATGGCGCCAGACAAGCGTTATGGATCGCAGCTACGTGTGAATTTGGCCGATGGGATAATCCGGCCCATCAGAGTTTTGCCGAAGAACTGCTGAACGCTGAAGGCTGCGGTGCCATCGCCGTCATCACCAGTGGTCGTGACGCCTTCCCCGATTACAGCGTGAGATTGAATGAGAAATTCTACCAATGCTTATTTTCCGGACGAGAATCGGTGCGGGTGGGCGAGGCGTTGATGATGGCAAAAAATTTGTGCGGCAATACAGTAAATGATCAAATTTATCATTTAATTGGTGATCCCAGCTTATCTTTATTCGCGCCACATCTTCAGGTGAAAGTGAAAAATTTTTTCCCCGATTCGATGTCCGCTTTGTCCAAGATCCAAGTAAGTGGTCAGGTCAAAAATCCTTCGGATTCGACTTCACTTTGTAAAGGAAAGGTAATGTTTTCAGCTTATGATTCACGTAAACAGCGCCATTATCATGTGCGAGACAATCAGTATTATTTTTATAAATTGCCTGGCAATTGCCTCTTTCGCGGCACAGTTTCTGTCGACAGAAACATTTTTAACTCCCAATTCATTGTTCCTAAAGATATCTCCTACGGCGGCACAGAGGGAAGATTTAGCTTGTTTTATTGGGATGATAAGTCAACTGGAGCAGGCTATGTCGATAATATTTTAGTGGCCGGCACGCAACAAACTTATGACGATCACGATGGGCCGATCATTACTATTGGTTTTACGGATCAGGATTTTTTCTCTGGCGCTTATGTAACTCCAAATAGCGACATCATCATTAAGCTTGAAGACAAAATTAGTGGGATTAATATTGCCGGAGATATTGGGCATAAAATTACCATGATGCTGGACGGTGATGAAGCAGCTAAGTTGGAATTGACCGAATTTTTTAGTTATGACCAGGATAGCTATACCTCAGGAAAAGTACGCTATCCACTCCACGACATTGCCGAAGGCGATCATAAAGTCAGCATTAAAGCCTGGGATAATTGCAATAATTCATCGCAAGCTGAGACAAATTTTACCATCGTATCCAATGATCAAATTGTCATTCGGGACTTGTTGAATTACCCCAATCCGTTTTCACACGAAACAGAAATTGCTTTTTGGATCAATCAGCCTTGTGAAGTTGACATAAAAATTTTTACCCTGTCGGGCAGGCTAATCAGAAAAATAGCTGATTTGCAAGCTGAACCGGGATTTAACCATTTTTGGTGGGACGGTCTGGATCAGGACGGCGAGACGCTGGCAAATGATATTTATTTGTACAAAGTTTCTGCCAATTGTTTCAATGGAACTCGACATTTAATCAAGCATGAAATACAAAAATGCGCCAAAGTGAGATAAGCAGATTTGCCGAAAACGCACAGAGTAAATAAGTATTAAAAAAAAATGATGCAAAAAAAGAATTCAAAAAATTGGATGACAAAATGAGAATAAAAAGACAGGCAAATTTTGCCTGTGTTAATGCTGCGAGCATTGAAATATCTTTTCATTTGGTGGTGAAGCATATTTTTTTCTCTGAACAGCAAAATGCTACCTTGATTTATAAACCTTCCTAATGATGCGAATAAATTCAACTGGAGTTCGAAGAAGATGAAAAAAAAGCGACCTATTTTTTCTTTACTTTTAATAATATTGACCAGTTATGTTTTTGCCGATAAAAGCAGTGCCCAAAAAAATGTGCAAATCATTGAAGCAAATTATCGCCGCGTTGTTTTTCAATTTGAACCAATTATCGATCGGCTCGACACGTTAATCATAAAAAATGACAAGTATCTTCGGATTAATTGTGCTGGCATGGTCTTATCTGGCGAAGTCGGTCAGCCGCTCATGCCAATAAAAAAAATAAATATTGGTGTTCCATTGCAGGCAGAGGTGACGGCAAAAATTCTCTCTATTGAATTTGCCAATTTGAGCGGCAAAATTGCACCAGCGCCTTTCTTTGATATGGAGGGTAATTGTACTTTTGAGCCAAAGGCTGAGGCATACCAAAACAAGCAGTTGTTCCCAGCTGACGTTTTGGCAGTCGAGCCAATGGTTTTTGTCAGAGATCAACGGGTAGTGCCGATCACAATAAATGGGCTTCAATTTCAGCCAGATAAAAATGAAATTCATTTGATAAAAAAAATTGTCGTCCAACTTGACATTAGTGGTGATGTCTCACCAACACCCAGAGATATAGATTTAAAAGACGAAGAGTTCTATGAAGGATTGATTATTAATTATGCTATTTCTAAAGATTGGCTAAAAAAACATCAGCCAAAAGTATCCAAAAAAACGAACAGCATGGATGCTGGTCCGTGGTACAAGATTTTCATTGAAGATGAAGGCATGTACAAGATCAGTGGTGTCGATTTAGTGAACAAAGGTATCGCTCTTTCCACCATCGATGCGAAATCGTTACGGCTTTATAATAATGGCGGCACTGAATTGCCACGCGATATGAAGATGACCAGACCTGATAGTCTAATCGAAAATGCCATTCTGGTAGTTGGTGAAGAAGATGGAAAATTTGACGAGTCCGATTATATTCTGTTTTATGGGCGACCGGTAAATTTTTGGAAACCGCTGAGCGAAAACAGCAGTTTTTATGAGCATTATATTAATCACTACACCGAGCAAAATATCTATTGGTTGACCTGGGGTAATGGGAAAACTGGTGCGCGAATGAAAACGAAAGTTTCCGCAGCTGCGGCAGGTCTGGATGTCAGTTACAATTTTTGGGGACGGTATTTTTTTGAAGATGAAATTAACAATTTCCTGCATTCAGGTTTAGATTGGTTTGGCAGGCTTATGGCTGGAAGTCAAGACCAGCGATACAGCATGTATTTGCCCAATGCCAGCAATGCTGCGAATAATGTTTTTTTGAGGCTCAGAGCGCTGGGCGTAACGTCGGGAACCCATCGCTTTAATTTGTTTATGAATAATCAGCAGTTTGCTTCCTTTACCTTTAGCGGAAATCAATTATTTACTTATGAAACATCAGAGACGCTACCATTGGCAGAATCCGGCTACAACAGTCTGAAAATTCAATATAATGGTGATACGCCAGAAAGCCAGGTTTACCTGGATTGGCTGGAAATAAGTTATCGGAAACAATATCTGGCCGAAAATAATTTTTTGTGGTTTTCTCAGCAAGCAGATGGAGTACAGAAATACCGCATAACCAATTTCGCCAGCAACAATATCGAGGTATTTGATGTCACAGATTGGTCTGATATCAAGCGATTCAGCAATGCAGAAATCGTGTCGGGCACGGTGACAGTGGCAGATGAGGAAAGCGGATTTCCACGTCATCAATATATTGCCGTTTCCTCGGATGCTTATCGCTCTCCCGTGAAAATTGAACAAGTGGAAAGGTCCCACTGGCGTTCGCCTGAGAATGGTGCAGATTTTATCATTATTACTCATGGTGATTTTTACCAGGCCGTACAACCTTTAAAACAACAGCGAGAGCAGAAAGATAATTTAAAAACTGAAGTGGTCAAAATTTTCGATATTTATAATGAATTTTCATGCGGTCTGGTTGACGTAACCGCCATTAGGGATTTTGTCAAATTCGCCTATGAGAACTGGCATCCAGCACCGCGCTATGTTTTGCTCTGTGGCGATGGTGATTATGATTATAAAAATATCAAAGCCGATGCTGATAAAAACTGGCTGCCTCCTTATCAAACAAACAACGATTTCAATGAAAATACCAGCCGAACCTCGGACGATTGGTTCGTAACTGTCAGCGGGTACGATAGCAGCCCGGATTTAGCCATAGGTAGATTTCCGGTGCAAAGCGCGGAGGAGACAGAAAATGTGGTGGAAAAAATTCTCCATTATGAAAATGCACCCTATTGGGTGGAGGGACAATCGTCGTTTCTCGATGACTGGCGCAATGTGGCCACCATGGTGGGAGATGATGAATTTGCCGGCGGCTCAAATGACAACGAGACTATTCATACTCGCGACGCAGAAAATATCATCGAACGATACATCCCCAATTCTATGGACAAAGTGAAAATCTATTTGATTGATTATCCGGCAGAAAAAGATCCTTCCACCTCCGGTATTATGAAGCCGGCTGCCACCGAAGCGCTCATAGCACGAATAAATAAGGGAACGCTGCTATTGAATTATGTAGGCCATGGGGCGCCTTCGTTGTGGGCTCACGAGCGCGTATTAAAAGAGAGCCGAGATTTTGACCGCATTCAAAATGAAAATAAATTGCCTTTCTGGTTAGCTGCGACGTGCGATTTTGGCCGATTTGATGATCCGTTCGAGCAAGGTTTCGCCGAAAAATTGTTCACTTCGAAAGGAAGAGGCGGCATCGCTTTTCTGACCTCAGCGCGATTGGCTTATGCCACCGATAATACAGCGCTCAATCGCGAATTCTTTTCCCAATTGTTCAATTCCGAAGAATCGACCCAGCGAATTGGCGTCGCCCTGTTCAAAGCAAAAAACTTGAATTACAGCTCCACCAATGATCAGAAATATCACCTTTACGGTGATCCGACCATGCGATTGGCATTGCCAGATTTGACAGCAAAAATTACTGCTTTAGTACCAGATACCTTGAAAGCGCTGAGCGAAATAAAAGTCACCGGCGAGTTAATAGGACAAGATATTGATGTGGATAATTTTGAAGGTCTCGCGTTATTGAAGGTGGCCGATTCACGACAAAAAAAAACGTACCTCACTGAAAAACAATCGGCCATTAATTATGTTGCTGCCGGGAATACCATTTTCAAAGGAACTATAGTCGTCAATCGGGGCAATTTTTCAGGCAAATTTTTTGTTCCCAAAGATATTTCTTACGGAGGTAAGCTGGGACGAGTCTCTGTTTATTTTGCTAATGGCAATCAGCATGGCATTGGCTATCGCGATTCGCTTTTGGTTGGCGGAACATCATTCTTGGCGGACGCTGAAGGGCCAATCATAAAGATTGGTTTTCAAGGACAAAATTATGCTGATGGAAATATGGTCGCCAAAAAATCGGTGCTGGAAGTGGAAATTGCCGATAGCACTAGTGGCGTGAACATTGTTGGTGATATTGGACATAATATCACCATGGTTTTAGATGATAATGAAAACGAAAAAATTGTGCTGACCGATTATTTCAATTATTTTGAAGGTAACCATAAAGCCGGAAAAGTCATTTACGATTTCTCAACCTATAAAAGCAGCGTCTCAGTGTCTTCCGATGAAGTGAACACTGCGGAAAGTTTAGGCCTGCCTGAAGGTGAACATAAAATAACTATCAAGGCCTGGGATAATTTTAATAATTCGTCCCGAGCCTCCACGTTTTTTAGTGTGCTGCCCGATGATGAATTAAAAATAAAAAATGTTTTAAATTTCCCCAATCCTTTTTCATCTAATACTACCTTTACTTTTGTGGTCAGCCAGGCGTGTAACATAAAAATCAAAATTTATACCGTGCGCGGCACATTGATCCAAACACTGGATAATTTAATCGGCGTTGCGGGATTAAACCAGATCAACTGGGATGGCAGAGATCGGGAGGGTGATTGGCCGGCAAATGGTGTTTATCTTTATAAAATTATTGCCACAACACAAACCAACGAGAAAACTGTGAGCGATGAATCAATAGGGAAATTGGTTTTTGCCAGATAAAAGAAATGGGTTCTTCAGCAGAGGATTGCCAAAGAACCCAAACTTGTAATGCGGAACAGCAAGAATTCGGGTCAAATTCGCTGTTAGGTTGGATGGATTGCTATAGAATCTCCACTTTGATGATTACTTGACCAGATTTTTTATCACAGATGATTTCTCTCGGCAGCAAATTCTGCTTCAAAATAATCGGTTAGAAAATAACAAAATTAATGCCGTGAAGCATTTAATTAAAATCGGCTGTAACTATCTTAAAAATAAAGATAATTAAACAGAACAAAATTAACTTCAAATTAATTAAAGTTTTGGTCAAACAAACTGGAAAAAAGGCTAGCGAAAAATGTTTTGCCATGAGACAGTGTATCAAACAAGCACAAAGTAAGACTTGAATACTCCGTTTAAAAAAAAGGAAATAGTACAGGCAAATATCGAATCACTTGCTTTCGGCGGGATAGGTGTCGCTTTTCTCCAGGGATTCGTAGTTTGCGTAAAAGGGGCGCTGCCCGGCCAAAAAGTCGAATCTCAGATTGTGCGCTGC